>QWOR01000281.1 GCA_003669575.1 Planctomycetota bacterium
GTATCGAACTTGGGGTCGACCATGAAGTACTGGTACTTCACACCGCGAGGTCCCGCATCTGCCGGGATTGAAAAGGGCTTCGAGTCCATCTCGAACACGGCATCGGGCGCTTTGCTCAGCTGCCATCCCTCGACAAAGGTCGGAGTCGGGGGAAGCTGAGACTTATCCCCTTCCGGACATCCGTCCTTGACCCAGGTGAGAATCAGTTCGCGTTCTTCAGTGGTGAGACTGGTGTCGTTGGCGAACTTGCCGTGGGCAGCATCAGCGTGCCAGGGGGGCATGCGGCGGTCAGCGACCACTTCGGCGATCATGTCGCCCCAGCCTTGAGCGTCATCGTAGCTGAGCAGCGAGAAGGGGCCGATCTCGCCCGGACGATGGCAATCCACACAGTGAGTCTGTACGAGTCGAACGATCTGGTTTGACCAGGTGACTGTCGCATCTTTCTTCGGTTGGCGAACGCGTCCGATCAGACAGCCGATCGGTTCGGTCCGTGCCACACTGACGGGCTTTCCGGCCAGAATTTCGTCGAGGGCCACACGCAGGTCTTGTCTTTCCGCAGCCTTGCGCTGTACTCCGACGATGTACTGGTCATCGACACGCCCGCGGTAGAGGACCACGCCGAGTGGGCTGATTACGAACACTTCGGGCGTACGCACTGCACCAAACAGGTCGGCGACCTTCTGTCCCGGATCTTTCAGGATCGGGTACTCGATCCCGAGCTCTTTCACATAGGCTGTGATGTCAGCAATCGAATCCTGCTGGTTCGCATTGATCGACAGGAACTTGGCTCCCTGAGGCTCGTACTCCTTCGCCAGCTGTTGCAGGCGTGGCCCATAGAGCTTGGCCAGTGGGCACTCCGTCCCGAGGAAGGAGACGACGAGACACCTCACATCCTTGAAGTCGGTCGAGTGAACGGTCGCTCCGCGAAAATCATTGAGCGTGAACGGCTCGACGGTTGCACCGACATCCGCAGCCCGGACTGAGGTGCTACCGACCCAGCCCAATGCGAAGGTCAAAACCAGACCACCAATTGCCAGAATTCGTGTCATTGAACGTAAGTTCCAGAACGGGGGGCACGAAGATCTCACGCGGACGCGAGGAGATGTATCACTGTTGTACGTATGACCGACAGTCATACCAACTAATTACCCGGCTGACACGCCGAAGTTTCGTGAAAATTCAGTGAAATGGGGCATTGCGAGGATTCCAGACAAGCAGCCGAGACGCTCGACGGAAGGCGATGCCCAATTCGTGAGCAGACCTGCACTCAATATATTCGGAGGCACGAGAGTCCTGCCGCTCACCACTTCTGCGTTGCGAGTGCTGCCTTCACACCGGGAATCAACCGTGCGGCGTTCTCGGAGTAGACCTTCTTCAATACTTCGTCCGGCAAACCGATCCCGAAAATGTTCCACAGTCCCTGTGGTGGGAATGGGTTGTCTTCGTACGGGAAGTCCTCGTCGAAAGTCTCGAGAAACCGCCAGTGCGGAATCAGCTCCGAAACGGGTGGGACGCCATCTGTCCCAAACAGGATGCGATCTGCATGTTTGAGGAAGAACTTGCGGGCCGTATACGGTTGTCGTCCCAGCTCTGACACCCGTGCTGAAATCTCGACATTCATGTTCGGGTACTTCATCAGATACTCATCCAGCTGGGCCAGATCCTCCGGCAGGTCAGCCATGTGGGCACAGATGAACTTCGTCTTGGGATGGCGAGCGATGACCCGGTTGCGGGCTTCGATCAGCTGGCGATGAGCAGCAGGAACTCCGGGCGGGAGTTTCTCCGGCGGCGGCAGATGACTCAGATCCACATGCTGAAACCCCCATTCGGGATGGCGATACAGCTCCTCCCAGCGTTCATTCCGGACACCGTTCTCTCGGAAGAACGCAACCGGATCAGCGCAGTGCCACAGCACGGGGATTCCCAGCTCCGCTGCCCGCTGCCAGACGGGATCAAAGCGAGCATCATCTGGAGCGATGATCTTGCCACTCAGGTCCTTGTGCAGTACCCCCAGATCTTTGAGCAGTTTGAGCCCGCTGGCCCCCAGCTTCACGGCCTCGGTCAGCTTGTCTGCCATCCGCACGCCAAAATCGGGGCGATGCATCTCCCAGGTCTGCGGGTCGTCGGGGTTTCCCTCTCCGATGTAGTCCATGCGGACAAACAGGACAAACCGACCGGGATACTTCTTCACGAACCGCTGCATCTGCTCGGCGAACTTCGGCCCGGCCTTACCGTCCAGGCTGACACTCACGGCGATGTTCGACTCATCCATCACGCGGACCATCTCCGCGACCTCCGCATCGGAGAGCTTGTCCGGATGTGTATGCACATTCACGCAGGGAAACTTCGCCCGCGTCAACACGTGCTCCTCCACCCGCAACTCATGCTGTGGCCGGAACTCGTCGAGGAAGATTCGCTTGGCCGCTGAAGGTTCTTCGGCGTGCGCTGTCACCACAGCGATCAACAAGATCAAGGAACCGCACCACAGCTGTCGTACGTGACGTGTGTACCCAGCTGTCAGATCGAAATACCGCATGAGTCGTCCCTCCAAGATGAAGAGAACATCATGACGTATGTGGGAGAACTCGTCGATTCTCTTTCGAACCACAGTTTGCGGACCACAAGGCACTAGCACCAATCAGCTGGCGAGGTGACGAAACTTCAATCCTTGCTCACAAATGCAACCGACCTCCGCAGTCAGTGATGACAGCGGAGGTCGGGGCGATTTTTATGGAGTCTTACCGCATACGGTACTTCTTCTTCTCGAAGTCGTTGTCACTCAGCTGGGTGTTCAGCTGGAGCCCGGTGTACGAGTAGGACTCGATCAGGTTGTGATCTCCGTGTTCGGCCGGTGCTTTTCCTTCCACCCAGGTGAAATTCTTTACGCAGACAGGGAACGAATACTCTTTATCGATCAGAATCAGCGACTTGTGGTAGTGGGCGTTGATCTCAGGATTCTCGTAGACAATCGATGTCTGGTAGCAGGGACGATTGTCGAATGACTCACCGTCGCGGATTTCGCAGATAACACCCTTGTCTCGCTTCAGGTCGTTCTCGTGGTACTGGAGGATGATCTTGGTCAACTCCATCAGGCCAGCACATGTGGCGGGGTAACGTGACTCGGCCATAATTCGCGGATCGTCTGGGCTCAGAGCCAGTGCCCCGGTCAAACGCCCGGCCACGCCGCCGATCTGGACGAGAACCTTGTCTTCGTGCTGGCCTTTGACATAGATCAGCTGACGACCTTTGTCACCCTCCGTCCACTTCATATAGAAGCTGAGCGGCTCGTGGCGAACCTTGAGGTTCATCGCCTGGGGATCAAGCAGGCTCCCGTTGATGCGCTCCTGGCGTTTGAACTGGGCAGAGTAGTCACTGATGTTCGACAGGAACTGCTTCCCGCGTTCGATTTGCAGCTGGCTCGCTTTCAGGGCGACCTTTCCGGTCAGCACGGCTCCCTCGAGAGACGGAATCACTTCCTCAGTGGGTTCGGTGATAGCGGTCGGTTCCCCTGGTGCCACCTTGGCTGTCGATGCAATCGCCGTTCCCGCAATCTCGGGGACTTCGACCTGTTCCAGAACCAGTTGAATCTCGGCTTTGACTGGAATTGGCCGGGGAATCGAGGCCAGCATCATCGGAGCCGCTGAACGTACGCTGGCGATCGGATCGCTACCGCACGCTTCGGGGTCCGTATTCCAATGAAAGATCGCGACTACGAACAACATCACTAGAAAAGCGAATGTGTTCAGGCGGTTTTCGCCGGAGAAGGCAAAGAGACGCATGGAACGCAGCATAGGCCGGTACCAACTGTGCAAAAGAAGGGAGCGAGAAAGACGCACAAGGAAATGTTTCGGCTAACGTTCTCAATAAGTCACAGTGTTCGTCGCTCCCATCATGCGTTCCGTTCTCTCGCCCAATCAGCGCAGTTCCGCAGACTTCCCGAACTTGCTGCGATCCATTTGAGTCGGTCAGCCCGGATACCGTGTAAGTCGTGAACGCTCGGTGCGACTGTTCAGGTCGATGTCTGACATTGAGCGGACATTCCGAAAAATCGTCAAAGTTTGACTATTCGGATCATGCGGAAGAATCCCACTGGCCGAATTTAAGAGACAGAGACCGACCCGTTGTTGGTGCGCAGATCGCACCGGGAGTTACGGTCTTGGTGGAAACTCAATCCACGACGGATTGCCGAAGGAGCGGATGATGCGAAAGTATCTATGGGCGATAGCGCTGTGCGCTGCAGCTGGAATTGCTGTTCCGAGCTGGGCTCAGGAGCGTTCGAAATCGCTTTTCGGCCTGGGACGTTCCTCGAAGACCGAGGCAAACGAATCCGAGAAGCTCGAGAAGCCCAAGAAGACGGAAAAGTCTTCCAAGCTCAAGAACTACAGCGAGCTGTTCGGCAAAAACAGTCAGAAGAAGGGAACCGCAGACGCACCTTCTCCCGATGACGTTCAGAAAATGACTTCGGACACCGACGAAGGTCGGGTGACCACGCGTAAGGCCGACCCGCTGGCCAGCGATGCCTCGCCGACCGGTAAGGCGTCCACCGCTGGGAAATCGTCGCCTGGCGGGAAATCCGCATTAGTCGCTCAGTCAAAGAGCCGCGCTCCTGCTAAGGCGTCGTTACTCGATGAGGAAAGCCTCGATGATATCGATGCTCTTGAGGAGCAGGAAGAACGCGAAGAAATGGCCGAAGAGGAGGCCCGAGCTGTCGTCAAGAAGACGGTTCCGCGCAAGCCCAGCCCGCCAGTGAAGCCAGCACCGCCCAAGGACTATCAGGCCTCAACGCGACCTCAGCCACCTGCCAAGCCGGCGGTAAAGACGGCCGCCGTCGAGAAGCCTGCACCTCCGAAACCGAAATCCACCGCTGAAGATCTGCCAGACTGGGCGTCTTCGGATCTGGATGTTGAGTCGTTCGAGGCCGATCTGGATCTTCCAGGTGAGTCCAGCGAAAGCCCCTCAATCAAGCAGGTCGAGGCCGACGATTCGGTTCCGCCACGAAAGGCTCCCGCATCTCTCTCAGAGAAGTCCGAAGAGAATCCGTTTGCAAAGGATGCACTCTCTGCGGAGGACGAGCCTGCCGAGCCAGAGACCTCCGAACCTGCTTCCCGCGTGAATGTCGTCAACACTCGCAAGGGGAAGCTCTATGCTCCGATCAGTGTTGACGCGAGCAGTGACAAGACCGCTGAGGACGAGATCGCTGCAGCTGATGCTCCTCAAAAAGCCAAAGAAGAGCATGCATCTGCGGCAGAAACGGAATCATCTGCTCTCGAGCCAGCATCAAAGCCGTCCAGCCGTTTGACAATCACACGCGGCAATTCGCAATCATCGGTCGCGACAAAGGTCTCTCACGAAGAGAACGCGGCACCTGCGGATGCCGAAATTGTCTCTCATGTCGTTCCAGCTGTTGCCAGCACACCCAAGTCTGCGTCGTCGGTGACCCAGACTCCCACTGTCACGGTGGAGTTCCGCTCGACAGGGGCTGTGACCGTCGGCCAGGAATCAGCGTGTGAACTGATCGTGAAGAACTCCGGTTCTGTCACTGCTCAACAGGTCGAAGTCGAGGCTCAGCTCCCGGGTAACATTCGTCTCATCAGCACCGAGCCGAGTGCCGCTTCCGAGACGAAGCTGGTGTGGGAGTTCGCCGAGATCGAAGCCGGTGCCGAGAAAGTCATCCACGTCAAGTTTATCCCGGTAGAACGGGGTGAAGTGGCGGCGTCGGCCAGCGTCCGGTTCACCGGTGCTGCCACGACCAGCTTTGCCGTGACCGAGCCGATGCTGGCTCTCTCGCTGCAAGGTGCAACCGAGGTGATGGTCGGGGAAAGTGCTTCCCAGACCCTGATCATCAGCAACCCCGGTACCGGCACAGCTGCCAACGTCAAGGTTGAGGCCATCCTGCCACCCGGGCTGGAACATGCCAAGGGTGACCGGCTGCTGATGGATCTGGGCAACCTGGCTCCAGGTGAGAACCGTCCCGTCCGCCTCGCTCTGACCGCGATCGCTGGCGGTCGCCAGGTGATCGAAGTCCATTCCACCGCTGACAACGGTCTGGTGAAGTCCGCCGCAGCGGAAGTCAGCGTAATCGCTCCCAGTCTGCATACCTCGATCGAAGGCCCCGGCTTGCGATACCTGGGCCGCCATGCGACCTATACCTTGCACGTCGACAACGATGGAGCTGTCGCTACTGACAATGTTCGCGTCATGCACAAGATTCCCGAAGGCTTCGAGTTCATCTCGGCGGAGAAGGGGGCTCAGTATGATGCTCATACACAGATGCTGACCTGGTTCGTCGGTCGCATGGAGAAAGGGGCATCAGCTCAGATCTCGGTCGTCCTCAATGCCAAGACAGCTGGTGAGTATACGCACTTCATCCGGGCCACGTCCGAGAACGGTGTCACCAGTGACGCCGATGTCTCGACCCGCGTCGAAGGGGCCGCCTCACTCGTGGTCGATGTGGCTGACCTCGACGATCCGGTCGAAGTCGGTGTCGAAACGGCCTACGAAATCCGTGTCAAGAACGAAGGTACCGCTCCCGCAACCAATGTGGCACTGACCTGCGAATTGCCTTCGGGTGTTGAATTCCAGACGGCAACCGCCGAGACGAAGTTCGCTCACCAGAACGATCAGATCGTATTCGATCCGGTCACCGAGATCGCTCCGGGCAAGACGCTGACCTACCGTGTGAAGTTCAAGGGCACGCTCTCGGGGAACATGCGATTCCGCACTCGGGTGTCGAGCGACTCTCTGAACGAACCGCTGACCTCGGAAGAAATGACGAAGGTCTACAGCGAGTGATTCTCGCCTCCTGATGTGAGGCATATTCCCAGTAGGACAGACATTCCGGTCTGCTCGAATGGCGAAGAATCACACGATTATTTCCGGGCCCACTGCACAATCCTTGTGCGGTGGGCTTTTTGCATTCACTCTTCTCATTCTTCTGACGTACATCAAAAGCAACCAATCGTCCCGGGAGCCCGCCCATGAATCCGCTTGTGGCCCATTTGATCAGCGGGCAAATTCTCTTCACCGCTCTGCTCGCGATGGTGTTGTTAATCATCCTCTATGAGAACTGCAAACAGCGTGGAGTGAGGCGGCTGTGTGCCGTTCTGGTGTGCAACAGTTGTCTGCTGGGCGTCTGCACCGCTGCTTACCCCTGGTGGCTGCTGGGGACATTGCTGGCCACCGTAGGGGGCTGGTCCGTTCATTCATGGATCGCCGTTTCGGGGACGGTTCGCAATGCGATCACCGCTGCCCCCATCATGTTGGCCTGGATCATCGTTGTCACTGAAGCCGGGTGGGCGATGCGGCCGGCGATCTCACCGATCTCGGAACGGTCTGTCGTCGTGTTCGGTGACTCGCTGTCGGCGGGCCTGGGTGAGAAAGAGGGAACTCCGTGGCCCGACCAGTTGCGAGATCGGAAGCACGTCGCAGTCACCAATCTCTCGGAGGCTGGGGCCACCACAGCTGATGGCCTGAAGAATGTCTTCCAGACCGACCATGTCCCCGGTCTTGTGATCATCGAGCTGGGCGGCAACGACCTGCTGGGTGGAGTCGCTCTCGCCGACTTCGAGAAGAACCTCGATGGCATCCTGTCTCATCTGCGATCACACAATCGGACCGTGGTGATGGTCGAACTCCCCCTCCTGCCGGGTAAGAACGCCTGGGGGGGGACGCAGCGCCGTCTCTCACGTCAGTACCGCTGCCGCCTCATTCCCAAACGTCTGCTGGTCGATGTTCTCGCCGCGCCCGGATCGACCACCGACACGTTGCACCTGTCGCAGACCGGCCATCAACGACTGGCTGAACAGATCTGGTCGGTCATTGGACCCGGATTGCCCAGCATATAACACCCGGCAACTCGATGCGGGAAGAACAGCCGCTAGAGACGAAGAATTGACAATGACAAAGGCGGCCTTCCTGGCCAAGAGTGTCGACCTGTCGGTTTACTCCACATAGACGAATTCATTGCTGTTAAACACCACCCGGCAGAGGGCGGGTAGGCCATGTTGCTCGACGAAGGTGGACAGCTCCAGCTGCTCGGCATTGCTGGGAGATCGACCGTACGTCAGCTGGAACAGTCGGTTGATACGGGCGGGGATGCCAGCGGGTGCGTCCGATTCGAGTCGCTTCGCCGTCGCATCGGACATGCGGAGCACAAACGAGTTGTTGAGCAGCGACAGTGATTGCACTGGCGTCGTCGTGATTGCGCGGCGAGGAGATGTGGTGCTGGGGTCGGGACAGTCGAGGGCATCGAGCAGCGAGCTGCGGCCCGAGCGAACCCAGGTGCGGTAGATTGTCCGCCGCTGGGCATCGGGAGTTTCTGGGTCGAACATCTCAAAGAACGTCGAGTTAAAATTGAAGACGCGGAAGTCCTGGTAAGGAGGACCGCCGATCTGTGGATTGAGCTGACCAGAGACTGACAACATCGCATCCCGCAGCGTCTCTGCTTCCAGACGATGTGGCGTCAACCGCCAGAGAAACTGATTCCCAGCGTCGACAACCGCGTTCTCCGTGTTTCTTCGGCTCGATTGCTTCCAGGTCTCTGAAGTCAGGATCAGCGTGTGCAGCTTCTTCAGGCTCCAGCCGTTTTCAATAAACCACCCGGACAGGTAGTCGAGCAGCTCCGGATGTGTCGGTCGAATGCCGTTAAAGCCGAAATCGTTTGGTGAATCGACCAACCCCGCACCAAAGTGGTGCTGCCAGACACGATTGATAATGACCCGCGCAAAGAGTGGATTATCGCATGACGCAATCCAGTTCGCGAGTGCCGCGCGGCGTGCTTCATCGGGCGCATCCGGGGCCAGCCCGAAGTCTGATGGAAGTGTCGACACGGCCGCCAACCCCCTGGGAGCCACAGCGTCCCCGGGCGTTCCCGGGTTCCCACGCTTCAACAGATGAGTCACTCCCGGTGCTTGAGGAGTACACGCGTAGACGGTTGAGTCCTGCAGTTGCTTAAGCTGAACATTCAGGACTGCCAGATCAGCGAGCAGTCGCTCACGTCGCGCTCTTTCGGATGGACTCAGAGCTGCGATTAACTCCGCTGTCGAAACGAAGTCCGTCCTGCCTGCGGAGGCAGCGACCTCCTCGGCGGAGAGGGCCCGATCATAGAGCTGGGTGATGCCGATGCTCCCTTTGAGGAGTCGATTCCCCCCGCCGTCGGTTCCGTGCCGCAGTCCGATGACAATTTGAGCTGAGCCGGGCTCAAAGGTGGTGACATCGCCGCTGTCGTAAGGATTCCCGTAGGGCTGGCCATCACGATAAGCGGTGATCGTGCCGTCGTCCGAGTAGACGACCGCCAGATGCACGGGACGCGTGGCAGCATCGCTCTCTTCGGGACCGCCAAAGCTCTGGGAGCGGACAAAACCTTCACTCCCCGCCATCCAGCGCTTGGGCTCCCGCTCGGCAAAGACGATCGAGTCAAAGCGATTGCCATCTGTCGTCTGGACACCGATGACTCCGCCTCCCGACTGATCAAGAGTGGCCAGTTGCACCCAGGCTTCGAGGGTCTTGGCCCGCAGTTTGAAAGGGATCGGAGAAGAGGTCAGATAGCCCGTCTTCCCGTCGAGGATCAGGCACCCATCCTTCAGCTTGGTTCCCGGACGGGCGTTTCCCTGCAGCGTGCCCACCTGGTCATTGAGTGGCTGGTCTTTCTCCGCCTTGGAAAAGTCCCAGCGGGCAATCGGCAGTGGGGCGGGGCGAGAGCCAGGCTGAGATCGCTCCTGAAGGAGTCGCTCCCGCACGGGAGTCTCTAATGCCGTCAGCTCTTCGCTGGTGCTCTGCCACTTGGACCTGGTGGCGGCCAGTTGTTCGCGGATCGAGTCCGTCATGATTTTCCGCTCGCCATGCCGAACACCGTCGAGACACGAGGCCAGTTGGTAGTACTCGGCCTGTGTGATCGGGTCGAACTTGTGGTCATGGCAACGGGCGCAGTTCACCGTCAGGCCCAGGAAGGTTTGCCCCACCGTGCCGACCAGATCTTCCATCTCGTCTTGCCGCACGACAGCCCGCATGGCGGCGCTCTGCTGGGTGTGCCCCACTTCGTCGTAAGGAGCGGCCACGAGGAACCCCGTTGCGGTGATCCCGTCGGCATCATTCGGCTTCAGCAGGTCACCTGCAATCTGCAACCGCGCGAACTGGTCGTAGGGAAGATCCTCGTTCAGTGACCGAATCACCCAGTCTCGATAGGGCCAGGAATTCGTTCGCAGCTTGTCGCGTTCAAAACCCTGGCTCTCCCCGTAACGCGCGAGA
The DNA here is from genome assembly GCA_003669575.1 of Planctomycetota bacterium. Classification (GTDB taxonomy): domain Bacteria; phylum Planctomycetota; class Planctomycetia; order Planctomycetales; family Planctomycetaceae; genus TH-plancto1. The sequence goes on from QWOR01000281.1 coordinate 10,246, forward strand.
TCGAGCCAGTGCCGTGCCCAGCGTTCACCGTACTGAGTCGAGTTCAGATACTTGGCGAGCAAGGCGTCGTACGCTTCGGATGTCGGAGACTTCTCAAACGCAGCGATGTCTTCTGGTGTGGGAGGCAACCCCGTCAGGTCGAATGCGAGTCGCCGCACCAGCAGCCGGGGCTCAGCAGTCGCGGAGGGCGTGAGTTTGTGTTCCGCGAGTTTTGCCAGAACAAACCGATCGATCGGGTGCGATTCCCTCGCACTCCACTCGCTCGGGACTGCGGGAAGGTCAGGTTTTCCGATCGGCTTGAGTGACCACCAGTCATAGCCCGCTCGCTTCTCGGAGGAATATCGATAGGGGTCAATCGCCCCGGTGCCCCATTTGCCCCCTTGAAGAATCCAGGATTTGAGCAAGGCTTCCTCGTCTGCAGTCAGTTTCTCTTTGGGCGGCATATCACCGCTGACGACCCGCTGCCACAAAACACTCGCTGCCAGATCGCCCGCCACGACAGCTGCGCCCGACTCGCCCCCTTTGGTCAGGAGAGACTCCTCACTGAGGTCGAGTCCTCCCTTGGGGTCAGCTCCGTCATGGCATTCGAGGCAGTGACGGGCCAGCAGTGGAGCGATCTGGTTGTCGAAATCGATCAATTTATCCGCAGCGTGGATCGGGAGACTGACCCCTGCCGCACACAGAATTACAGCCCAAATCGTTCGGGTGAGTAAAAGGTGAATTCGCATCTGGCCGTTCTCTCCCAGTCAATGTCGCAGTCATGGCATTCCGTGCCCGCAGACAGCCGGTCCATCGTAACATGAGCGGGGATTGATGCCTACGAATTGCGATGGCTCCATGTCACCGCAAAATCTCTCGTTCACGCGATTTCCCGAGTTGAGTTCACTATCATTTGACGGTTCATGACAGAGATGGGGCGAGTGCCCCGCACATAATCGACTGACGGACTGCCAGAACCAGAATGTCCAGCATCACACTGCCATCCATCGAAGACAAAGTCCTTGCCGGAGAGCGGCTCTCGTTTGACGAGGGTATGTTCCTCGAAGAACACGTCGATACGCTCACACTCGGTCGACTGGCCAACATTGTTCGCGAACGTAAGAACGGAAACTTCGCCTACTACAATACGAACATCCACCTGAATCCGACGAACGTGTGCGTCTATCGCTGCACATTCTGCGCATTCCGGTCGGACCTGAAGTCAGACAAGTCGTACGTCTTCTCCGATGACATGGTTCGCGAGCGAGTGCTCGAAGCCA
>QWOR01000128.1 GCA_003669575.1 Planctomycetota bacterium
AACGGCCTTCGCGACAAGGATTGCTATTGTCGATGTTGACCGACCGGACTAGAAACCCGTGCTGAATAACGCAGGATTGTCTCGACACGCGGCTGCGGCCCGGTGAGACTCGGCAAGGATGCCAGACATGCACGACAACACCTTTCCCCGCATCGCGTCACCATTGCCCCCCATTACTCTGGGCTCGGTGACCAATTTTGCCCGCGATCCAATCCAAACCATGCGTCAGGTCTGGGCCGACCATGGGGAAGTCGCTGCCCTGCAAGAGGAACTGCACCGCCTCTACTTCGTCTTTGGCCCGACCTATAACCATCAGGTCCTGAGCGACACCAATCGCTTCCATTCGCAGTTCTTCGCCGTACGCGGCCCTCGCAAGTCGGCCCAGCGCCGCGTGACCAGTGGCCTCCTCAGCATGAATGGGGAGCAGCATCGCGAACACCGCCGCACCGTCATGGGGCCCTTCCAGAAGAAGTCGATCCAGGCCTACCACGACAATGTCGCTGGCATCACTCAGGACATGATTAACACCTGGACCCCCGGCGAGACGAAGGACATCGCCGAGGAGATGACCCACTACATGCTGCGTCTGACCAGCGCGATCCTCTTCGGTGTCGATATCCCCGAACTGGCGTATGAGGTCGGCCGCCTGACCGAGCGCTGGGTTTCGCTGAATCACAAGGTCGGCCCCGCGATCTTCTCCTCCGACCCCGGACTGATCGGGTGTTACGACGAGCTGCTGCAATCGGCCGAGGAACTTGAACAGGCGGTCCTCGAGCTGGTTCGCATCCGTCGCAGCGGACAGCGGGGAACCGATGTGCTGTCCGCACTGCTGCGGGCCCACGATGAACAGGGGGGCGTCACCGACGCTCAGCTGGTCGGACATATTGTTCTGCTCTTTGGCGCAGCTCACCTGACTTCAGCGCACACACTCGCCTGGACGCTCTTCCTGCTGGCTCAGCATCCTGGCGTCATGTCCCAGCTGCACGCTGAACTGCAGGAGAAACTCGGTGGAGGAAGTCCAACACCGGAACAGATCGAAGAGATGCCGATCCTCGATCGAGTCCTTCGCGAAAGCATGCGGATCCTGCCCGCTTCGGCTTATTCGCAACGGATTGCCGCCGAGCCCGTCGACCTCGGACCGTTCCGGCTGAATCCCGGGAATGCCGTGATCTTCAGTCAGTTCATCACCCATCACATGCCGAGCCTCTTCCCTCAGCCGGAAAAGTTCCTGCCCGACCGCTGGCTGACCGCGAATCCCTCGCCGTACGCCTACCTGCCGTTTGGAGCCGGTCCACGCATGTGTATCGGAGCGCCGCTCGGCATGATGCAGTTCCGCATCTCGCTGCCGACGATCCTCGGTAAGTTCAAACTCAGCATGGTCTCCGGCTCCGAAGTCCAGGCCAGTGTCAAATCGACGATGCTCTTCCCCTCATCGCCAATCCTGATGCGGATTGATTCCCAGGACGGAGTCTTTTCCTCGCATACCGTCGGCGGCAACATCCATTCGCTGGTCGACCTCCCACCAGCCACCGAGCAGGCCACCATTCGCCGCGCAGCTTAAACCGCTGCGAACATACGCTCCCCTGGCGAGCGGCACTAAGCATCTACCAGCTTCTCGACCGCCACCAGCACAGACTTGGCTAGTGACTGCAGCTGCTCCTCGCCATGGTCACAGCATTCCACCATGGCCCGGTGGTACCACAGAATCCGCTCTTTCGTTGCGTTAAACCGTCCCCACAGTTCGACACCCTGGTTGCGGTCGTAGGCCATCGACTCGAGGTTATGCAGCTTGTCGGCCAAGGTAATCGCCCGGGCCTGAATCGGAGCGTCTTTCAGCACCGCCAGATGGTCGCGTTTGCGATCCTCCCAGCTGCGAGGTACCCCGTCCGCGGTCGTCTTCTTCTCCGACAAGATGTGCACGATGTCCAGCACCTCAGCGGGGAACTGTTCTCGCAGCTCCGCTTCGGTGCAATCCGTATCCTCGATGACATCGTGCAGGATGGCCGCTGCGATGACATCGTCTTTGACCCAGCCATGCCGCTGCAGAATCAATGCGACCGCAAACGGATGCATGATGTACGGGATCGAGGTCGCCTTGCGATGCTGTGACCGATGCGCCACCGCCGCCACGCGCAGAGCCCGTTCCAGCAACGGCGAAAGCCCAACGAGCGACTCATCCACAGCTGTCGAGTCCGGCTGGCGTGCAGACCTGTTGCATCAACCATACGTTCAAGTCGCGGCAGACTGCCAGTCGGGAGAAATCAATCGACTCCCACTCGGGGCACGCATACTGTCCGGGTTTTAATCCCCGCTCGGCCAGCATCGAGCGTACCGCTTCACGTTCCGCACCCGACTCCGTCGCCAGGTAGAGCGTCTTGGATTGATCCATAACCGGAGTTTCGCCAGGCACAACGCCCCACGGGGAAACAGTCGGATTGATCGCCACTCCCCCGGTCACAGGACCAAGGCAATCTGCGAGCAATCGCAGGACACAATCCGCAGCTGGCCCGACCCCCGCGATCCAGATCCGCTCTCGATGCACCCGGTACTGGGCTGCGATCTCGCGAATGGCGAGAGAGATGCGATTGGCATTCTGACTCGGTGTCAGTTGAGGCGAGATCGAGATCTCTGCCCCCAGATAGTTCCGCTCGCTCAGGTCAGGAAACCAATCGCGCAGCGTCATCCCGATCGTGTCATCCACAGACAACCACAACACCAGCGGATACTGATAATGCGGCTCGTGTCCGATCGGTCTGAACACAACGAGATCGCCCCACTCATCCCACCCCCAGTCGTCACTCGACCCGGAGGAGAAATGGTCGTCATCGTTATCCAGAAACCCCGAGTCATTCACTGACTCGTCGAACCAGAAGATATCGTCCGATATTGGCCCATCAATCACTCGGACAACCTCCTTTGTCTACGTTCGTCCTGAAGTGTGGAGTGACCCGATCGAGGGGATCGACCAGTTTCCTATCACCCACGGCCCGCACGCGACCACCCACTTTTCACGGTGAGCATTCGCATCACACATCCGGCGCTACTCACGCTTTCGCGTTTTCACGAGTCTCTCTTCACCATCTTTCATCACACCTCCCCACAGCTTCTCCATTGGGAATCGCTTCCCCGGACAGGCTGTGGCCTTGATGTCGGTATGACGAATCACACTTTTTGCGTCGATCTGACACCCCTTCTGCAGTGCAGCGACCAGATCCTGAAGTGAGTCTAATTGAGCGGGCGTCGGCGGCTCCATCTCAAAGTTCCCGATCAGGCAGACCCCGACTCCCTGCGTGTTGTATTGCAGGTCGCCAGCATGCGCCCCCTCGCACTGCTCCGTCCAGCGGAACGTCGCAGCCACCTGGCCATCCTTCATTCCGCGGCCATTGCCCACGACGAAGTGATAGCCGATCCCGCGCCAGGGGTTTCCATCGGAGTCTTTCCGCTGCTTGTGTGCCGCGTCGATGCTCTCCAAGCTTCCGACTTCCGTGGCACTGTGGTGGAGGACGATGAACTTCCACTCCCGCAGATTGTCCCGCTGCACCATTCTGGTCAGCGAGACCTCGTGCAGCGGCTCATCGCCGCAGCAAATCCCCGAGTGCATGAGGCCGATGACCAAGGCTGCAATGCCGAGCCGATTCATCGAGTCTTCCTCTGGGAATGGGATGCGAGATTATTCAGTCACATCGATGCGATCGAGCGTTCCCATCAACGAAGCGTTCTTTGTAAGAATGTTGCCAATGACAGGTCAACAGAAGTCCGGCAACTCCAGGGGATCCAGTCACAACGATTCCTCCCGGACTACCAATCAGGGACATTGTAGGGGTTGTAGGGGCGTGAAGGCCGCCGACCACCTGACGCGGCCACGCGCGACTTCTCATGTGCCACTGAGCTAAACTGCCTGCCATGAACACTCCCCTGCACTCCAAATCCACTATCTCCGAGATCCGCACCCGCTTCGACGGCGATGTGGAACGGTTCTCCAACCTCTCCACCGGCCAATCGGCGACCATCGACGCGCCACTCGCGATGGAACTCATCACGCGGGCGGCAATCTCCGCCACGCCACAGATCCGCCGCATCCTCGACATCGGCTGCGGAGCGGGCAACAACACCCTCAAGCTGCGCGAGGTCCTCGGCCACGACTTAGCAGCGGACCTGCTCGATCTGAGCGAGCCGATGCTGGCACGGGCCCGCGAAAGGCTGCAGGCAGTGAATGCCGGGGAGATCTGTACTATTCAATCCGACTTCCGCGACGCCGAACTCGCCCCCGACAGCTATGACGTAATCCTGGCAGCTGCCGTGCTGCACCACCTGCGGGATGACTCTGACTGGCGCATGGCGTTCGAGAAGATCTACCGCATCACAGCTCCGGGCGGCAGCGTCTGGATCACCGATCTGGTCTCCCACGAAACCGACGCAGTCCACGCCATGATGTGGGCCCGTTACGGCGAGTACCTGACCAGCCTGAACGGCGAGGAGTACCGCGACAAGGTCTTCGCCTACATCGACCAGGAAGACTCCCCGCGTCCCGTCACCTACCAACTCGAATTACTCCGGTCCGTCGGCTTCCAGCACGTCGAACTGCTCCACAAAAACTCGTGCTTCGCAGCCTTCGGGGCGATCAAACGGAGTGAATGACCAAAAGTGGCGTGAGATCACTTCCCAAACTTCGCCGACCGCTTCTCCCGGAATGCGGCGATTCCCTCTTTCGCATCGGGCAGCTCCAGGCACCGGATGTACCCCGCCGTGTCGGCCAAATAGGTCTGCTTCGGCGTCACGCCCTCATCCGCATGGACCAGTCGCTTGGTTTCTCGCAGAGCCTCCGCCGGCATCGCGAGCAGTTGGGCTGCCAGTTCCTTCGCCACAGGCAGCACGCGATTCGTCGGGACCACCTCATGGACCAGCCCGTACACCAGCCCCTGTGATGCGGTGATCTGCTTCCCTGTCAGGCACAGCTCCAGTGCCCGGGCCTTTCCCACGAGTGCCGTCAGCTGCGCAATGCCATACCCCGGTGGCCAGCCCAGCTTGATCTCCGGCATCCCCAGATTCGCTCCGTGGGCAGCAATGCGAAAGTCACATGAATACGCTGCCACACACCCGCCGCCCAGTGCTGGCCCCTGCAAGGCGGCGATGAAGACTTGCGGCAGACGCTCCCACACGAGGTACAGCCCGGCCTGACGATGGCTCAGTTCGCGAGCAACATCCAGCGAGAGCGTCCCCACCTCCGGGACATCATCCCCCGCACAGAACGCCGCCCCGGCCCCCGTCACGATGACGACGCGGATCTCCGGGTGCCCGGCGAGCCAGCTGTTCACCGCCTCCCAGTCCGAGGTCATCTGCATATTCACCGCGTTCAGCTTCTGCGGTCGATTCAGCGTCACTTTCGCGACGGCCCCGTCGACGGAGACCAGCAGTGTCTCCAGCTTTGGTAACGCCCCGGGATTGGGAGTGATATCCAGCGGCAGCATGACGGCCTCCGTGAGCTTCGCCACTTTTTCGTTCAATCGAGCTGCGAACTTCTCCACACTGATGATGGCCCGGCGATGGGTCCCTTTCCCAATGATGTCGATCTCATCGCGGGCGGTCACCTCAAAGTCGACCAGCTTGCCATTCACCGCTGTGACGCGGGCCTCCGCCTCGACCCGGGCCCCCAACGGTGTCGCCGCCAGGTGTTCCACCTGGACTGTGACACCCACCGACTCTTCGCCCGGCTCCAGAAACGGCCGGAGCAGTTCTCGCGCGGCGTATTCCATCAGGTGGATCATGGACGGAGTCGAGAAGACAACCGCCCCTCGAGGCTGATCAGCTCCGAGATGAATCGTCACGTCCGGCGAAACGATCCGCGGGAGCGATGCCGTGAGCCCGGGAATCAATCCTTGACGCATCGCATTCCACTTTCCCTGAACATGCACCACAGCTGGGGATCAACACGAAAGGCCGATCCCCTCTCTCCGAAAGGACCGGCCCAGCTGATCGAGGGAAATGGACGATTAACTAGAAATCGCCATCTGCTTCCTCTTCTTCGTCGAGGTCTTCATCGTCCTCGTCGTCGTCGAAATCACCATCGTCATCGAAGTCTTCGTCGTCGAACTCTTCATCGTCGACATCGTCGTCTTCGAGCTCATCGTCGTCGAATTCATCGTCGTCGAGATCATCGTCATCATCGAAGTCGTCGTCTTCGTCGTCCTCTTCGTCTTCGAACTCTTCGTCTTCATCGTCCCGCATCAGGACATCAAACGAAGTGACGCCGAAAAGAGCCGCCTGTCCGTGCCAGGTCGGGCTGTGAAGAACAGTCATCAGGTCATCGGTCAGGGTCAACATGGGCTCTCACCTTGAGCAAACGATCCATCGGTCATCACAACTGAAGAGGTGCTCGCCCAAATCAGCTGTCGCGAATCCCCCCACTTCGTGGGAATTCACACAGGTCATGCTGCGTTCGTTATCGGATACGGGCGGTGATGTCAAGCTATGCCCGCCGAGCGGAAACCGAATTCACGGCTTCTTTTCCAACGCGGGAATGATCGGACGCTCTCTTGTCAGACATGAAGAGAAATTCCGATTTCCGACCAGAGTCACCGATTCCGTGTAAATTCGGTCAATAATGAAGCGCCAGCGTGCGGTTTTTCCGCCGCTGTGAGCCCCATCGGCCTACACATTGAACAGGAAATGACAGATATCCCCGTCCTGCATCACGTAGGACTTTCCCTCGACCCGCAGCTTGCCTGCTGCGCGAATCGCCGCTTCGGTCTTGTACGTTTCCAGGTCATCCAGCGTGTAGACTTCCGCGCGGATAAATCCCCGCTCAAAGTCGGTATGAATCACCCCGGCTGACTGCGGAGCGGTCGCCCCGATCGGAATCGTCCAGGCCCGCACTTCTTTCACACCCGCCGTGAAGTAACTCTGCTGCCCCAGCGTGCGGTACGCCTCGCGAGCCAGTGAGGCCAACGACGGCTCCGTCAGCCCCAGCGAGGCGAGCATCTCATCCCGATCCGCGGGCTCCAGTTCGGCCAGCTCCGCTTCGAGCTTGGCACACACAACAACCACACCGGCATTGTGCGATTTCGCATAGTCGCGAACCTGCTGCACGAGCGGGCTCTGCCCCTGCAGATCTTTTTCGTCAACGTTCGCGGCGAACAGAATCGGCTTGGCTGTCATCAGGCCAAACGTCATCGCCACCTTCTTCTCCATCGGATCGAGTTCCAACCCACGTACCGGCAGCCCCTGATTCAGCTGGGCCAGACACTTCTCGATCACCTCGACGCGTTGCTTGGCGTCTTTGTCGCCGATCTTGGCGGCCCGCTGAGCCTTGGGCAGTGCGTTCTCCATCACCTGCATGTCGGCCAGCATGAGCTCGGTTTCGATGATCTCGATGTCCGAGAGCGGATCGATCCGTCCCGAGACGTGCGTCACGTCGGGATCATCAAAGCAGCGCACGACCTGGATAATGGCGTCCACTTCGCGAATGTGAGTCAGGAACTTGTTTCCAAGCCCTTCGCCCACACTGGCCCCCTTCACGATACCCGCGATATCGACCAGCTTGATGGTCGCTGGCAGGATCCGCTCGGGTTTGACGAACACTGCGATCCGGTCCAGGCGTGGATCGGGCACGCTGACCATGCCCTCGTTCGGCTCGATCGTACAGAACGGGTAGTTCGCCGCCTGAGCCGCCTGCGAACAGGTCACGGCGTTGAACAGGCTGCTTTTGCCAACATTCGGGAGACCGACAATACCGGCTTCCATGGGATCACACTGACATCACGAAGGAGGGAGAAATTGAAAACAGACAGTGACCGGAAGACTGCTCAGCCGGCCAGACCGCGCAGCAAAAAACCTGTGATACGCAGGAACGCACATCACAGGCGTTTGTGTGGGTGATGCGAGGAACCTGAACGAATCAGGAATGGCCATCGCGGGCAGCCTGCTCAGCCTGTCGACGGTACTTCGTCGCCAGGTGGGCAAAGGTCGACTTCTTCGGCGCGCTCGATGTCAAACGGCTCAGCCGCTCATACTTGGCCGCCAGGGCGTTCTTCACATCGACAAACGTTCGCTTTTCCATGGTCATCAGTCCGCTGGGTCATCCAGAAATTCGGGAAGCTCGGTAGTGTACCGACAGCCAGCTCCGTTGCCAACTCGACCACTTCGACGTACAAACGCCAAGACGCATTACCCACAAGCGGCACAGCACCAACAACTTACAAAAAACATACAATAGTCCCATCGACTTTTTTGATTCGTCTGGCCAAAGTTGCTGATCACGGAATTATCCGAACGAAGCCGAATTCAGGGTTCCGACCACGAACACGCCCTGATCATCCGATCAGAGACAATAGCCCCCTAATCGTCGTGCTTGTGTCCGTTCCGGAACAGGAAACTGACCGACTCGTTCCGGTGAATCCGGCGAATCGCCTCACCCAGCATTGGAGCGATCGAAACCTGCTTCAAATTGGGAGGCAGAGGATCGAGCCGGAGCGGTAAGGAATCGGTAACCACAATTTCGGTCACATCGACACTGGCCAGGTTCTCCGCAGCGTTCCCGCAGAACACCCCGTGAGTCGCCCCGATATAAATCTGCCGGGCTCCAAACTGCTTGGCAATCTTGGCCGCCCCGCAGATTGACCCCGCGGTGGAAATCATATCGTCAAAGAGGAATGCGACCTTCCCCTCAATATCGCCACCGATCAGGTTGGCCTGCCGCGTTTCCGTCGCACTGCTGCGACGTTTGTCGATGATCGCCAGCGACCCGCCAAGGTTCTCGACGTGTTGCATGGCCCGCTTGATACTGCCTTCATCGGGACTGATGACCACGGTCTCTTCGGGGGGCAGATTCAGCTTCCGGAAGTGGTCGTCCAGAATCCTGGCCCCGTACAGGTGATCCACCGGAAGGTCAAAGAATCCCTGGATCTGCGCCGCATGCAGGTCCACAGTCAACACCCGGTCCGCCCCAGCGGTGGTGATCAGGTTCGCGACCAGTTTGGCCGTAATCGGGACACGACCGCTGTCTTTGCGGTCCTGGCGGGCATAGCCGAAGTACGGAATGACCACCGTAATCCGCTCGGCACTGGCCCGCTTACAGGTATCAATCAGGATCAGCAGTTCCATCAGATTCTGATTGACTGCCGGTCCCGTCGGTTGAATCAGAAACACATCACGTCCGCGGACGTTGTGATTCAGCTTGACGCTCGTTTCACCGTCCGGAAAGTCCATCAACTCCATCGCCGCCAGCGGTACACCCAGGTACTCCGCGATGTCCTCACTGAGCTTCGGGTGAGCGCGACCGCTAATCAGTGTGAGGTGGTCGTACATGGGGAGAAGGGCGGCTGCAGGGAGGAAGTGTGTCCCTTGCAGGGTATCGGCTGGCCGGACGAAAGCAAAGGGTCCTGCGGAAGTCAGACACCATCCACTTCCCGGTGTGCCCCCCTGCTGTCATTCCGCAGCCAATCGGAAGAATCGGCACGCCCCGCACCATGAGACCGACCGGCACAGACAACGCACGGATCAGCGTTTTCGTGCTGAGAACAGTTTGCCGGGCTTTCCTTCGCGATTTGACCGGAAAAGATGACGATCACATTACGGTCAACTGCACGGATGCGACTCGGAAGCCACGGACGTTCCCCCGCTTGAACAGCCCCCTCCTGGTCCAACCGAATTCATATCATCATGCAAAAAACCGTTCGCAAGCGAGCAACTGGTGCCGTTCAAAACCCCCTCGAAACCTATCTGAAAGAGATCAACGAGACATCCCTGCTCACCGCTGACATGGAGAAGGATCTCGCCAGGCGGATTGCCACAGGGGACTTGTCGGCTCGTGATCATATGGTTCGGGCGAACCTGCGGCTGGTAGTCAACATCGCCCGCGGCTACACCGGGAAGGGGCTCCCGCTGCAGGATCTGATCGAAGAAGGCAACCTGGGGCTGCTGCGTGCTGTCGAGGGATTCGATCCCGACATGAACACCCGGTTCTCCACCTACGCCAGCTACTGGATCAAGCAGTCGATCAAGCGGGCCATCATCAATTCGGGGAAGACCATCCGCATCCCCGCTTACATGGTCGAAGTGCTGACCAAGTGGCGGCGGGCCAATGCCCAGCTGTCCGATCAGCTCGGCCGCACCCCCAGCGTAGAGGAGGTCGCCAAGCACCTCGAACTCCCCGCCCGCAAGCTGAAGATCGTGAAGAAGGCGATCCAGCTCTACAACACCACTCCCCAGACGGATGACCCCGATTCCAACTGGAACATGAGTGATCACGTCGCCGACGAGCGACACCCGGGGCCCGAAGATGAGTTGTTGGAAAACGACAACCTCAAGCACGTCAATCGCATGTTGGCCACGATGGACCCCCGCGAGGCGACGATCCTCCGTATGCGGTTCGGTCTCGACGATGGCCAGCCGCAGACCCTCAAGGAGATCGGTGAGATTCTCGGCCTGACCCGTGAGCGAGTCCGCCAGATCGAGAGCGAAGCCCTCGAGCGTCTCAACAAGGGACTCACCGGTGAGTGATCGCGATTGACTCCCCAACGAGCCCAGTGGACAGTTCCACTGGGCTTTTTCATTTCCGCCCCAGCCCGTCGACCGGCTCCCCCCGCTCAGGTTCCACACCATGAAGTCTATCTGTGTCTACTGCGGTTCCAGTATCGGCAGCTCCCCCAGCCTGGCAGCTGCGGCTCGGGAACTGGGGCAGACTCTGGCCGCCTCGAACCTGGAACTGATTTACGGTGGCGGTCGCGTCGGCCTGATGGGTGTTTTGGCCGATGCCGTGCTGGAGGCAGGAGGCCGCGTCCAGGGTGTCATTCCGCAGGCCCTCGCCGATCGCGAGGTGGCCCACGCCGGTCTGACCCAGCTGCACGTCGTCGACACGATGCATCAGCGGAAAGCGATGATGGCCGAACTCTCCGATGGCTTCATCGCCCTCCCCGGCGGGCTCGGCACATTTGAAGAACTGTTCGAGATCTGGACCTGGGCTCAGCTGGGGATGCACTCCAAACCGATTGGCTTGCTGAATGTCGCCAGCTACTTCGACCTGCTCCTCCAGTTCCTCGACCACGCCACGAGCCAGCAGCTCCTGAAACCAGTCCACCGCGACCTGCTGCTGATCTCCAACTGCCCCGATGCCCTGCTCTCCCAAATGCAGTCCGCAGCCCCGGTCAACACTCCCAAATGGATCGACGCCAGCCAGACGTAAGTTCCGCCAGGCCAGGTAACAGCTCACCCCGCGGCGGCCTGACACCCGCAGCTCACAGCCGAGACTTCGACAGACAATCTCTACCGACATATTGAAACTCTTGTGCGAGCGCGTCATCCTATCCTGACACTCACGCACACGGGAATACTTCACAATGCTGCGAACACTGCTCCTGATTAGCGCAATGGCCTTTTGCCTCCCGGCGCTGGCCCAAGACACCTGGCCTCGCTTCCGCGGAGAAAATGGGTCGGGGCTCAGCGACCTCAAGGGTCTGCCCACCCAGTGGACCGAAGAGGACTACGAGTGGAAGATCACTC
>QWOR01000124.1 GCA_003669575.1 Planctomycetota bacterium
CCTTGAACTCATTGGCGGTGATCTGCGGTCGGGCGTTCGTCGATCGCAAGAAGCCGATCAACATGTCAGAGCTGACGAATCGGATCATCGAGATCTCGAAAGAGTCGGAGACACTCTTCCGGCACCAGGCGGCTTTCATCCTGGGGACGCTCTCGACGCCTGAAGCCATCGACCGGCTGACAGCCATGCTCGAAGACGGCGATCAAATGGCTCGGGTCAACGCAGTTGTCGGGCTGGCGAGACAGAATTCGACAGCAGGCATTCCGATGTTAGAGAAACTGTTTGGGGAAGCTGCGTCCTGGAAGCTGGATCCCTCGGCGGTCAAGAACGACGAGCAGGCGACTCAGCATTTTGAACGGGTCATGCTGGTGACCAACGGAATGCTGGCCGTGCAGAATCTGTCCCCCCAACTCGACACCGAGACGAAGAAAAGACTGTTAGAACTGATTTCCCAGTGTGCCGATCAAGCGGTCGATATCGCCGTACAGAAACAGTGGGTTGCCACGAAGGCCGCATTGAGCCAGTAATAGCCTAACTTGTGGGCCAGTCGCCGTGGAGATAGACGTTGTCTCCCAGTGTGGTGACCTGCAGATTGAGGAGAGAATGGGCCTCTGCCATCTGCGCGACTCCTTTTCCGCCAATGGGGGACAAGGCGGCCTGGCCCCCAATGATGCGTGGGGCGATGTAGACATGACACTCGTTGACGATCCCTGCGTCGAATGCGGCTCCGAGGACGCCGGCCCCCCCTTCGATCATGACGTGCGTCATCTTGCGCTTTCCCAGCTCGACGCACAGCTGTCGCAAAGACGGGCGATCGGGATCCCCTGATTCCCCAGCGAGTTGCAGGACCTCAACACCAGCTGACTTCAGAGCAGCGATACGATGGGGCTGAGCGGACTGTGATGCGACGATCAGAACGGGAAACTCTTGCGCGGTTTGGACTAACCGAGAGGACAGCGGAGTTCTGACCTGGGAATCAAGAACGATTCGAGTAGCCACTCGCGGGCCAGTCGGACGCGCTGTCAATTGGGGATCGTCAGCCAGGACCGTGGACACTCCCACAATGATGGCATCACACCGTCCACGCAGTTCATGCGCCTGTGCTCGAGAGTGTTCGTTCGTGATCCACTTCGAGTCACCCGTACGAGTGGCAATCCGTCCATCGAGAGACATCGCCCATTTGGCATGCACCCAGGGGAGCCCGTCCAGTATCAGGCGGCGAAACGGGGCGATCAGGCGTTGGGCCTCAGCCTCACAGACTCTCGATGTCACGGTGACTCCCGCCTCTCTGAGCAGTGCGATTCCACGACCGTTCACATGCGGGGCTGGATCACCGGTGCCGATGACCACATTTCGAATCCCGGCGGCAATCACTGCCGGTGCGCAAGGGGGAGTCTTCCCCTGGTGCGAACACGGCTCCAGTGTGCAATAGAGGGTCGCACCACGTGTTCGCTCGCCTGCGGATGCGATGGCGTGAATTTCCGCGTGCGGACCTCCGAACTTCTGGTGCCACCCCTCGCTGATGAGCCGCAATTGGTCGTCGACGATCACCGCACCCACTGGCGGGTTGGGTTCCACAGCTCCGCTCCCGCGATGAGCGAGCTGGATCGCGTGACGCATGACAGACTCGGGGGAGTCGAACCGCATTCAAAACCGTCACAATCGTTACAGGTTCGTAAGACCAGCAGAAGCTGCCGAAAGGGTGGGCCGCAAACTCAACGCATCTTAACTGACCCGAACTGCAATTGCTTCGATCGATATTCGTGGCACAAGTGTCAAATCAAGACTTCTGAGAACAGACCGGAAAATCGATACATCTTATGGCAGATCTTGGTGGTTGTCGATCTGCCGGATGACTTGAGTGTCATCCAGTTGGAACAAGACGTTTCTCGCAAAGTGAGGGTCCGATGCTGCGGTCCTTCGGAAAAAAGTTTGTCGTCGCACTCGCAGTCGCGGCGTCAGGATGCCAATCAACCGGCCACTTCTACGACGTCTTTGACGATTGTTTTTCCGGTTGTCACGACCACATGGAAGCCAAATGTGCGTGGCATCGGGTCAGCAGTTGCTTTCGAGAAGTGGAAAATTACCACGACTTTCGAGATGGATTCATCGCTGGTTATATCCATGTGATGAACGGCGGAGGCTGCTGTCGTCCGACGTTGCCGCCGCGAAAGTACTGGAGTCTCTGTAACCGTGGTCCTGACACGAACTGCCGGGTGATCTCCTGGTACAACGGTTGGGATGCTGGTGTTGCTCAGGCCCACCAGGACGGTATTGGTGGAAGCCCGATCGTGACGGCACAGGAAATCTACCACACCAATAATCCTTACCCGATTGAGCTGCCCGAAGACTTGCGCCGGCCGGTTTCCAGTGGGCAAGCCCCAGTGGATGGTGAGCCGGTGCAGCCAGAAAGCGACGGAGTACAGCCCGATGAAGGGGACCTTGCTCCAATTCCACAAGACTTCGCGCCTCCAGCGGAACAGTACAACCCCCCTGCGAATCCTGCCGCCGCGACTGAAGCGGTGTTAAAGATTCAAAATGTTGAGGGAACTGTCTCTGTTGAAGAGACTCTGACGCCGCCAGCCCCGCCTCGGTTGGAAGTGCCGGTTCAATGATTTTTTCCTCCTTCAAACACCACTTGCTGGCCTCGGTTGATCGCGGAGCAATACACATGCGATGCCTCAAATCTCTCGGTCTGGTTCTTCTCGGAACGGCAGTGTCCGCGTTCTCGGGATGTTCAAGCCTGATGCTCTCCTTCAGCGGTCCTGAATCTGTTCCTGCGAGGAGTGTGCCAGGGATCGTCCTGACTCGCCCACGCTCGGACATGCAGGAAATCTCGCTGTCCCGGTTGCGGCAGACTCCGCCCGATCATCATCAACTCGGCCCCAATGACATTCTTGGTGTCTACATCGAGAACGTCCTCGGGAAGACCGGGGAGCCACCTCCAGTCAACTTCCCAGAAGACGGTGAGCGCGATCCATCGATTGGATTCCCCATCCCGGTTCGCGAGGACGGATCCATTGCTCTGCCGCTGATCCCACCGATGAAGGTGGAAGGCCTGACGATTGAGCAGGTGACCAACCTCGTTCGCAAGGCCTACACCCAAGATCAGAAGCTTTTGCCGTCCGGTAAGGACCGCATTATCGTGACACTGATCAAGCGTCGTACTTACCAGGTCCTGGTGGTCCGTGAAGAGTCCGGTGCCAAGGACGGGGTCACCAAGCGTGGTGATGGTGCCATGATTGACCTGCCCGTCTATGAGAATGACTTGCTGCATGCCTTAAACGCGACGGGCGGATTGCCCGGGACCGATGCCAAGAACGAAGTCCTGATCATTCGTGATGACGGCAAGCGTGGGGCTCGCTACGACCAGTTCGTTAGCCAGGTCAAAATGTCCAAGATGCCTTGCCAGGCACCTCCGATTATTCCAGATGCCCCAAACGTTATCCGCATCCCACTGCGATTCCACCCCGATCAGCCACCGACATTCACGGAACAGGACATCATCCTCAACAAGGGAGACATCGTGATGATCCAGTCTCGTGAGAGTGAGAAGTTCTACACCGGTGGTGTTCTGGGTGGAGGCGAACATCTGATTCCCCGCGATTATGACCTGGATGTCCTCGGGGCAATCGCTATGGCTGGTGGGCCGGTTGGCTCCGCAGGGAATGTATTCTCGTCGTCTCAGCGACGTGGCATGGGTGGAGGTGGGGGTGGAAGTGGTGCTCGCACTGGTCCAGTGCCGCCGTCGCAGGCCATCGTGATTCGTAAGCTGCCTGATGGAAGCCAGATCCCGATCAAGATTGACCTGAATCGTGCTCTGACTGACTCCAGTGAACGGATTCTGATCCAGCCGGATGACATCGTGATGGTGCGATACACCTGTGCTGAGGAAGTCATCAACACAGCACTCAGTCTGCTCCAGATCAACATCCTGACGGGATTCCGCTAAAAGTTGTGAACAATTCGAGTTACCCGACAGGGATCAGCTGCAAGGCTGGTCCCTGTTTGCGTTTTGCTGGCTGTAATTTCGTTGTCTCGAATTTCACGGTTGCTGGTGCGACCCGAGAGTCATACTCTGAAGGTTCACAGCAATGCCGTTTCTCTGTCTTCGCTGGAGCGACTCATGTCTGGGCAAGTCGAATTCCTGCGTGGTGAATTTCAGTTGATCGATTGGGTCCGGCAGCGGTCGGCCTCGTATCCGCAAGTGCCTGTTGGAATCGGTGATGACGCGGCATTGCTGAGCCCGACTTCCGGTGAGGAGGTCATTGTCACGACCGACATGCTGATGGACGGTCGGCACTTCATCGTGGGCCAGACTCCTCCAGAGTTGATCGGCCGTAAGTCACTCGCGGTGAATCTCAGCGATATCGCTGCGATGGGAGGGCGACCAATCGCTGCCTTTATCAGCTGGGCCCTGCCACGACATCAGGGGCGGGATCTGGCGGAGTCGCTTTTCACGGGAATGGCAGGGCTTGCACGTGAATTTGATGTGTCGATCGCGGGCGGTGACACGAACAGCTGGGATGGTCCACTAGTGATCAATGTCACGGTGGTCGGGGAAACGATTGGACAGAGGCGAATCCTGCGGAGTGGAGCCCAGCCGGGTGACGTGATTTTTGTCACCGGGCCGCTCGGTGGCAGCTTGGCTGGAAGGCACCTGACCTTCACTCCGAGAATCAGCGAGGCCATCGATCTGGTCCAGCGTGTTCGACTGAACGCGATGCTCGATCTCAGCGACGGGGTCGCGTCCGACCTGCGACATATCCTGAATCAAAGTCGTGTCGGGGCGACACTCGACGCCCGATCGATCCCGATTCACACGGATGTCGATCGGCATCTGCCACACAGGGAACAGTTGCGAAAAGCCCTCACCGATGGGGAGGACTTTGAGCTGTTATTCACGGTCTCAGGCAGTGACGCGGAACAGCTGCTGGCGAATCCACCGCCGGGCTGGAAGCCAATTCAGATTGGTAACATTGACGGTGAGCTGGGTTGTCGAATCCGAACTGAGAAGGGGATTGAGCCCCTCCCGACCGGCGGCTGGGAACACCCACTCGACTGAGCAGGGGTTCCCAGGAGTCCGATCGATTCCAGCTCCGCGAGTGAACTACTTCGCATCCCACGAGACGCCGTCCCAGCCGATGACCTGTTCCAGGAAGCCGCAGATCCCATTGGCGAATGTGGCAAACAGGACTTCTCCCTTTTCCTCAGTTGCCACTGCTGGCGTCCCAATATGACCGGGAGCTGTCCGGTCTTTGGTCGTCCAGCCTCGATAGGCCTTCCCGAATCCGTAGCTATTGGGAATTGATGCGACTTTCGTGTGGTCGTGAACCAGCTTCGGGTTCAGCCGCAGGATCATCGAGGTCTCCCATTCGCAGGCGTGTCCCATTTCTTTTTGTACAAAGTCGTCGCGGCTGGTCTGCGGCTCTCCAAAATCCCAATAGGTTGCGAAGAGCAGCAACAGGTCCTTTTCATCCCGGTGATCCTGCCGCAGCTCGAACACAGCCTGACGACCGGGGATGTCGTTTCCGCCGTGGCCGTTGATGAAGACGATTCGCTTGAATCCATGTCGCAGGAAATTCTCTGCCAGAGCCTTCAGCAGGTCGAGATACAGACGTGGTGGGCTGGAGACCGTCCCCGGGAAATCGATGTGATGGTCCGAGTTGCCCAGCCACTGCAGCGGAGCAAACAGCACCCGATCTCCCAGGCGTGCGTCGGCCCGGCGCATGACTTCACCTAGCAGCATGCTGTCGGTGAAAACCGGCATGTGGTGGCCATGCTGCTCCAGGGCCGCGACTGGAATGACGATCGGGATGTTGCGGGAGAGCGAGTCAACGGCCTTCCAGGTCATATCGGTCAATTGCATCAGGCTATCCTTCGAGGGAGTAGTGTTCGAGGTGGGCGATCGGCGGCGAGGCAGGTTCGGCGCGACTCAGTCGACCTGCAATGTGAGCGCATTGCAGGCAACGGCACTTCAGTAGGGCAGACATTCCTGTCTGTCGTTCCTGGTGCTGAGGATCAGGCTCGGATCCAACCTATACTGACCGGCGCGGCTGAGATTGCGGTAACCGCAACGTGATCAGAGCACGCGACAGCTCCGTCTGGGACAGGAGCCCCTGGGAGTTCTTCGCAAATTCTAGCGAAATATGCCAGCGAGAGAGCATGTCGAACATGACATCGCAGGCGGGTAGCGAGATACCAAACTTTTTCTTGACCTTCAGGGCCTCGTCCGGAGGCATGTCCTGGAACTGGCTGATCAGCAGGAAATCGCCTTCATTCGGCAAGTTCACGTGGAATGCCTGGAGAGTATCGGCTAGGTGACGATCGAAATCGTGGAAAACCTCACGTGGCCCGCTCCGCATGTAACGACGAGCCGTCTGCGGATCGACCGAAATGATCCGGGCAGCGGTCTCGCAGACGGCGTAGATGACACTCTCGTCAGCCAAGGTCGCCTGATGCCGGTCGACATCGATGTGCCGATTCCAGGTCTCCAGCAAAAAATCGAGCTGGACATGCGGCGGGACCGGACGCAGGAACGGGACCTCGGTCAGAAATCCAAAGCAGCGATCACCGGTCAGCCCGACCTGATCAGCGAGGGCAATCCGCTCCAGTGTGTCGAAAAACGCAATCCGAAACGCGATGTACGCGATATCGATTTGAGGAACATGGGTGTCGCACACGGTCAGCATTCCAGTCACATTGGCAAACACCGTACCCGGAATCAAGAAGCGGCCGCCGAGGGCAGGTGTAATTCCTTAAGTCTTCTTGCAGATGCAAGTTAACGCTCGCCAAGCTCGCCTAGATTGCCAGCTGGTATGAACCTCTGTTGATGTCTGACAACAAATACGGATGTCAGTGTGTAGAGAAATCGGAACACTTGGATGAAGTCGAGTGTGGTATGAGCGAAGCGGCTCAGGTCAGAGAGACCGACCGTCGGCGAATCTGGTATTATCCGCCCGATACAGTTCACGGGCCGCTGAGGTCCATGTCATCGAGTGGTGGGATCCATGCCGAATCGTCCTCGTCGTCCCTCTGGCTCGCGGCCTCCCCACACTCCGGGGAAGGGCCAGCGTCCCTTGAACCGACGCTCCGGTCCGCCAGACGCGGGGGCTCCACGGGCACTGGGGCCAGCGCAGTTTCATGGCAATGACGACGAGCAAAAGATCTGTGGGTTTCATGCTTGCCTGGGTGTCTTTGAGCGGCGACCCGATGACATCATCAAGGTCTATCTGACCGAAGACCGGACCCGTCACGTCAGTGCCCTGCTGAAATGGTGTGCCGCGAACCGTCGGGCCTACAACGTGGTTGCACTGGAGAATCTCGAACGACTGTCGGGATCGAGCCATCACGAGGGGATCATGATCCTCACCCGCAAGCCCGCTCCACTGGACGATCTGGCGTTGGTTCAGGGGGTCCGGAGCGAGACCCTGACCGGGCCATTTCTGTACCTCGATGGACTCCAGAATCCACACAACCTCGGAGCCCTGCTGCGCACAGCTGCGCACTTTGGGGTTTCGGCGATCCTTGGTTCGTACAATGACCTGCCCGAGGTCTCAGCTGCGACATCGCGCGTGGCCGAAGGGGGCGCCGAACACGTGCCGGTCATTCCGCTGCTGCGACCGGAAGAGACGCTGGCCGAACTGCAGGAGAACGGGTTTGTCGTCCTGGCGACATCGAGTCACCAGGGGCGTTCGATCTATAAGGAAGTGCTGACGCCAAAAACGATCTTCGTACTGGGTGGAGAGCACAGCGGCGTCTCTGGCGATTTGATTCAGATCGCCGATCGCTGCCTGCTGATTCCTGGGACCGGGCATGTCGAGAGCTTGAATGTCTCGGTGGCTGGAGCGGTGCTGCTCAGCGAGTTGTACCGACAGGTGAATAGTACTGCTCCGTCAGAGAAGCCGTCGAAATCCAGTGGAGCTGGCAGCAGGCGCCCCGACCACTCGAATCCGAGAAAGCCGACTCGGTAGCGAAACGCCAAGGCAGAAAGCGAAGTTGTCTTCACTCAGGACAGACAAGAATGTCTGTCCCACTGCTTCTTGAGTGGAACAGACATTCCTGTCTGTTCTCTTGAAAAATAGTTGTCACCTGAAGCGGCTCAGCTGAAGAACACCTTCTCCGCCGTCCCGCGCAGCAGGTGGTCGCGTTCTTGCGCACTCAGGAAATCACACCGCTCTGTGATTAGCTTCACGGAATCGGCGTAGGTGTTCGGTGCGACAATCTGGTACGGACTGTCGCTGCCCCACATCAGGCGCTCGACGCCGTATGCATCGATCATCGTGCGGATCATCGGAATCAGTTCTGTGTGCGGTGGCTTCTTGGCCCCGAGGGCGTAGAAGGCCGAAATCTTCACGTAGACGTGTTTGCGTTTGGCGAACGCTGTCAGCGTCTTCAGTGCCGCTTCATCCACCGTGCCCGTGACCCCCAGTCGCGCGAAGTGGTCGATCACCACGGTCGTGTCGGGATACTTCTGGCACATGGCCTCGACTTGCGGCAGGTCGGTGACATCGATCAGCGGGCAGATCGCGCTGCCCTGCTTTGCCGCATGAGCCCACATCGCGCACATCCCGGCAGAGTCCTTCCACTGGTCCTTGCCGCCCTCACCGGGGCGGATGCGAAACCCGCGCATGCCGAGCTGGAACATCTTGTCCATATCGTGCTCGGGGTGTGCCTGATCGGCTTCGATACAAGCGACTCCGGAGAACCGGCCGGGGTACTTCGCGATGCTGTCGGTGATGTAGCTGTTGTCGAGCCCGTGATACGGTTTGTGCTGGATCAGCACGACCCGCCCCACGCCGTTCTTACCCGCCAGTTCAAGTAACTCTTCCGTAGTAAAACTCGCGGGCTTCAGGTCATCGACCGTCTGCTTGCCATCGAGCGGATACTTCGCCAGATCACGCGTCCAGATATGTGAGTGAGCATCAATGTACCCCGCCGGCTTCCCCTCCGCCCCCTGAACCATTGATGCAGCAGCTGTCATTCCAAAAACTCCAAGAGCTTGTCGTCGAGTGAGCATGGGGAGTGGCCTTAAGAGGGCAGATGGCGAATGGCTGGTAGCGGATGGCCAGAATGCCAGAAACGGAGAGGTAAGCCCAGCAGGCAGTCTACGACATACGGGAGAAATCGTACATTCCCCACAGGGCTGAAGATGAGAACCTCATGCCACAATAGACCATTCCTCGGAGGTACATTCAGTCGCAGGCCTCAACGTTGATCGTGAGGCACAGCCTACTCCGCAGTCATTTCTCGACGATCCGTTGGAATATGCAAACCGTCTGCGTGGGGGCCGAAAGACTGGTGACAATGATCTTGTCACGGTCGATGATTTCATAGTGATAGTTGTCATGTGTGTTGACGCTACCCTTGGCGAACAGTTTCGAAAAGATATCCAACACCCGAAGATAGTAGTAATCATTCATGTAGATGCGGAGTTTTCCGTTATCGGCAGTCCAACAAAACTCACCACTTGTGCAAGCAGTTCGATCACTTCGATACTCACACATTTGAACAGTGGTCTTACTGACGCCAGAAGGATCGGGAATGAGTTGTTCCCAGCAGCCCACAAAAATCTGCTCATCGGGTGTCAGGCGATTCGCCCAGCAGTACGTTCCACCAATGATCGTAAATGCAATTATTGCCACCAACATCCAAAGGCGTCTCGCGTTTGGATGCGCAATGGCAGGTGAACCGGGTGCTGCTTCAGACATGAGTCATCCTCTCGCCAATGAGCCCACCGCTTGGGCTAGCTGCGAGAAGCCACCCATACTCTGGCGAATGAGGATACGTCATCCCCACTGACAACTGATGACTGAAAACTGACCACTCCCCTACTTATTCAGCACCTCGTCCAGGTTCATCAGCTCGTTCACCAGCATCGTCCACGCGGCCAGGGTCTGCGGGTCGAGGCTGGGGTCGGCTTTCGATTCGCCGACGGAGATGAGTTTCTTCGCGTCCTCGGGGTCGTTCTGGTACTGGGCCAGCAAATCGGCCAGCGAGGCCTCGGCAATGGCCCGCTCTTCGGGACGGAAGGACCGCGAGATCAGCCGCTCGGTGATGAAGTCGATCCGGTCAGATGTGCTGGTCTTGCTGATCAGTGCCAGCTGGGCCAGATGGCGGGCCGCTTCGACGAACTGGTCATCGTTGAGAGTGACGAGTGCCTGGAGCGGGGTGTTGGTTCGCTCGCGGCGGATCGTGCATTGCTCGCGGTTCGTGGCGTTGAAGATGTCCATCGACGCGGGCGGGGCCATGCGCTTCCAGAACGTGTACAAGCTGCGGCGATAGAGCCCCTCGCCAGCGTCGTGCTGGTAGCTGCGGGTGTTGCTGACATCCATCGCGATGGCTTCCCAGACTCCGGATGGCTGGTACGGTTTCACGCTCGGTCCGCCGATCTTGGCGACGAGCAGTCCACTGGAGGCGAGCGCGGTGTCACGCACCATTTCAGCATCCATGCGGAAGCGAGGTCCGCGCGAAAGGAACCGGTTGTCGGGGTCCTTCTCTCGCTTCACCGGAGTCGTGATGGCAGCCTGACGGTAGGTATTGCTCATCACGATCTGTTTGAAGAGTCGTTGCACATTCCAGCCATTCTCGCGGAAGTCGACAGCCAGCCAGTCGAGCAGTTCCTGGTTTGACGGGATTTCTCCCGATATACCGAAATCACCAGCGGTCTTCACCAGCCCGGTTCCAAAGATCTCCTGCCAGTACCGGTTGACGGTCACGCGCGAAGTCAGCGGGTGGTCGGCCTGCAACAGCCACTTGGCGAGCCCGAACCGGTTTCGCGGCGTGTCACCCGGAAAGGCGGGCAGGATCGCGGGTGTGGCGGGGGCGACCTGATCCTTGCGCTTGTCGTACTCACCACGCGCCAGCACGAACGCCATGGCAGGCTCGGGCTTCTCTTCCATCACATGGGCGATGGTGCCTCGAGCTTTGATGTCGTTGAACTCTTTCTCCAGACCAGCGAGCCTGGCGGTCGCCGTGCGGTAAGGCTCGTCCTTCGCATCCAGCCACCAGTTGTAGAGTTCGTTCTTCTCGGCATCGGTCCGTTGTTCCGCTGGCTTCGACAGCACAGCTGCGAAGAGAGCCGATCGACCGAGGGCGGTGACCTCTTCCGGTTTCAGTTCGCTCTGGTACAGACGCAGGTCCTGCAGCCCGAATCCAGAGAGCGGGTCTGAGTCGTTGCGCTGACCGATCTTGAACGGCACGCGGGTCTTGATCGATCCCTTGAGGGTGTCCGATTCGACGTTGGTTTCCTGCAATGTACCATTCACGTAGATTTTGACGCCAGCTGCGGTCTTCGAGCCGTTGTAGGTCACGGCCACATGGACCCACTCCTTGCCGGCCACCTGGTTCTTGGTGACGACCTTGATGGCGTCTCCGCTCCAGGCACTGACAATATGCGTCCCCACTCGGCGGCCCTGCACCCAGAAGTCCCAGCCGCGATACCCATTCGCGTTGTCCATGCGCGCGGCGATGGCTCCACGAC
>QWOR01000053.1 GCA_003669575.1 Planctomycetota bacterium
CTCACTTCTGGCTGGCCCGACAAACCAGATGGCCTCACAGCTCTTCGTGAATTCGACATCTGGCTTCGTGCTGACGCCCACCGCCGGAACCCAGGCACCACTGCCGATGCCATCGCTGCCACATTATTCGCGGGGCTCAGAGATGGGCAAGTGACCTTTGCGGACCTGGACTGAGTCGTCTCTCATTGGGGGCGCGGCGGATTTTCAGGGCGGTGATCGCGTCTATGGGGGCTATTATGGGGAGCGGCAGATCTGCTGGTGATCAAGTATGTGCGTCGAAGCCTCTGCGAGGAGATCGGCGCAGGAATCACTGTGGCCCCACTTGAGAGTGTGGCAAAGGTTGCCGAACTGGTTGGAATCGAACGGCAGATTGCTGACTGACAGTCGGTCACTGGGTCTGCATCGCACAGTTCGACTCGCATCAGTTCTGTTTCCCCTCTACAACCTACCCACTCCCCGGCCTTGGGGAGTCACTTCGGCGTCTCGAACGAGCGTTACGTGATTCGTGGTGTTGGTCCAGCTTGACGGGTGAGCTCTTCGTCCCGATGGCAGAGACTTGGTTGCAGGAATCCGAGTTCTCATCTCCAGCTGTTGTGCGAGAGTTTACAGGTCTCATGTCCGAGCCGAATCAGGAAGACATCTCCCCCTCCTTGATGGCCCGCTTTTTGGGGGGCGTCACTGAATTTTGCGTCACGCATCGGATTTTTACACTCCTGATGGTGGGGCTGTCGGTCGTCGGGAGTCTCTGGTACTCAAGCAAGAATCTCAAATTCAAAACCGATCGTGCCGACCTGATCGATCCCAAGATGGAGTTTCATCAGCGGTGGCTGCGGTACACCAAGAGCTTCGGTGAACCGACAGACATGGTCGTTGCCGTGGAAGGGGAGAATCCTCAGAAGATCCAGGAAGTCCTGGAGACTCTCGGTACGAAACTGAAATCTCGTCCCGACCTGTTCCACAAAGTGTTCTACAAAGTGGAATCAGGTCATCTCAGGAGTAAGGGACTGCAGTACCTGCCTCCGCCGTTGCTGGAAACGGGACTCAAACGACTGGACGAATACTCGCAGGTCTTGAACGGCCGATGGGAAGTCGTGAGGCTCGACGAACTGCTGGTCCGGCTTCGGGATTTGATCGAATCCACTCCGCCGCAATCGGCTCACCGTTTGTGGGATCATGCCGACCGATTGACGGGATCACTTGCACGATTCGTTCGGGACCAGAGTGATTTCTCCAATCCCTGGCCTGAGATTTTGCCTGTCAACAATCAACAGCTGGCCCAGTCGAGTCAAAGCGTCTACGTCATGAACGAGACGAAGACGATGGGGTTTCTGATGGCAGCCCCCAAGGGGCAATTGAACCAGGGATTTGATGGAGCAACTCAAGCGATCGACTCCATGCGTCAGATGATTCGAGAGACGGAGGCGAAGCACTCCGGAGTTCGGCTTCTGCTGACGGGAATTCCGGTTCTTGAAAACGACGAAATGCGCCGATCCCAGATCGACAGTACTCAAGCATCGATCATTGCATTTGTGGGCGTCGCGCTGATCTTCTTTGTGGGGCTGCGCGGAATACTGCACCCCGCTCTCGGGATGCTCGTTCTGGCAGTCGGCATGGCCTGGGCGTTTGGCCTGACAACCTGGATGGTCGGCCACTTGAACATTCTTTCGGTGTCTTTTGCTTCGATTGTCATTGGCCTGGGAAATGACTTTGCCATTCACATTCTCTCACGCTATCTCGATCTGCGGCATCACGGCAGCGACGTGCGACCCGCACTGGTCGAAACCTCGCAGACGCTGGGGCCGGGGATCGTCACCGGAGCAGTGACGACAGCTCTGGCATTCTTTTGTGCTTCGCTGACCAGTTTTCTCGGAGTCGCGGAACTTGGGCTGATCGCTGGTGGTGGCATTCTCTTGTGTACCGTCGCCACGTTCACCTGCCTGCCAGCGATGATTGCTGTGGCGGACAGAAATCGTCGTGAACAGGCGCTCCCCGTTCCCTTTCAGGGCAAGTTGCTACGACAGGTCACGAGCGGCTATCCGGGGACCGTGTTGATTGTCTCCGTTGCGATTATGTCATTTGTCTGCTGGAAATCGTTTGACTGGTCGGGCCCCATCCAGTGGGGGAGCTGGCCGAAGCCACTCCAACAGTACGATCACAATCTGCTTCATCTACAGGCGGATGGTCTGGAATCGGTCGAAGCCCAAAAACGAATCTTTGAGTCGTCCGGCAACTCTCTGCTCTACGCGATTTCTCTGACTGACTCGCTGGAACAGGCCAAACAGCGGAAAGCACAGCTGGAGGCCCTGCCCTCGGTGCACCATGTCGAGGATCTGGCATCGAGATTACCTGCCTTTCCCGCCGCGCAGACCCAGCGGTTCATCGAGCGGTTTCACTCTCTGCTGGCACAGCTGCCACCGCAACCGCCGGAGTTTTCACCGGGCATGCCCAGCAGCACTCGCAATCACCTGGAAGAATTGCTCCATGTCGTTGAAACCCATTCGGAACCCGAAGCCGGGAAGATTGCAGCTCGGCTCAAGCAAGTGATCGGCCATCTGGACGCTTTGGACATTCGGCAGCAGATGATGCTGCTGACCGGTTTTGAGCACCTCCTGCGTTACGCCCTTTTGGCTCAGTTTCAGGCACTCGCAGGTGCCTCCAATCCAGAACCGGTGACGGAGAGAGATTTTCCCGAGGAGCTTCGGTCTCGTTATGTGAGTGCCGATGGCAAATGGCTGCTGCAGGTCTTCCCGAAGTATCCCATCTGGGACATGGAACCGCTGCGTCAGTTTGTGAGCGACCTGCGGAGTGTCGATCCAAATGTGACGGGCACGCCGTTGCAGAATTTCGAGGCCGCACTTCAAATCAAACAGAGCTATGAAATCTGTTCCGTCTATTCACTGATCGTGATTCTGATTGTCCTGTTAATCGACTTCATCCGGAAATCGGTGCTGATTCAAACCTTCATTCCAGCAATCATCACGATCGTGATCGTTCTCGTCGACAGCCATTTCCACAAGACACCTGTGCCCATCCTCCCACTGGCTCTGGTGGCAGTGCTGATGACATTCCTGGTGGCCTTGTTCAGCGATCGGTCCGGAGTCGTCGACACCATTTCCGCGATCATTCCACCATCAATTGGAATGCTGCTGATGTTTGGAATCCTGACGATCTTCCAGATTCCTCTGAACCCCGCCAACCTGATTATTCTGCCTCTGATTATCGGGATCGGTGTCGATAACGGAGTCCATGTCCTGCACGACTTTCACACCAAGCCGAATCAGGTTTACAGCCCGTCTCCCAGCATGGTGAATGCCATTACACTGACCCAGACCACCAGCATGGTGGGCTTTGGCAGCATGATGATCTCGGCCCATCGCGGTCTGCGCAGCCTGGGCATCGTCCTGACGATTGGTGTCGCCTGCTGTGTCTTTATGTCACTGGTGACGCTGCCCGCATTCCTGGCCTGGATCAGCCGCCATCGCCGCAGAGTCGATGCACCTCTGGTGAGCACCGGAGCGGGTTCTGATTCTGCCGTGGTGGACGTTTAGACACGTTTGTGCGACTGCATGCTGTCAGGAACGCCCCGACATCTGGCTTGCCGTATTGCTACTTCGCGGCGGGTGATTCCTTAATCAACGTCAAAGCAGACTCGATCAACACCTCGCCAGTCATTTCCCCAAGGGAAGTGCGGGAGATGTAGTCGTAACGTGTGAAGCTGTTGAAATCGACCTTGGTGAGGATATACCCAAAGGCATCATTGGTCAGGCCGAAGAGAAGCGTGTGTTTGCCCTTCATGTGGCGTTTGAGGTAGTAGCCGATGTTCGGCAACGCTTCGCCGGGGATGGTCAGGATTTGAGCATCGCCGATGTTGACGAGGTTCATCCGGGTTGTGACCGTCTTATCTTTATTGTGCGGGTACTTGAGCGGCGAGCCCAGGATAATGATCCACATCAGTTCCGACGTGACGGGGAACTTGACTTCGAGAGATTTGCAGACGACAGCCGGGTCCTTCTGCGGTTGTGCCTTGGCGACAATGCGCTGAGCTTCGGTGGCCATCAGTTCGCCGATGCGGATGCATTCATCCCAGGTGTTGATGTCATCAAACTTGCCCTTGATCGGGTCGGTCGGTTTGTTGAGGTTGCGGTTGTCGGCAGTGATCATGCCGCCCTGCGCCCCGTTCATGAACATCCCCATACCGCCGAGATCAGCCTCCAGCTTGTCACACAGTGGACCGATCAAGTCGGGGCTGAGCAGACCGGCTCCCGTGCCGAGGACTTCGGGGTGTACCGCATAGTTCACAAGCGTCCCGATGGTCTTGCCCTCGGGGCTGATCGCCTGGATCACGCTCATCCGTGGGTCATAGAGTTCCGGAGCATAGTAGTTGAACGCGATCTTTCCCTCAGCCTCGCCGGTTGCGATCTTGAGATGGGCCGGCTGGAGATTGTCAATCGCTTCGTTGAGGGCCTTGGCAGCCTGGTTACAGACGAAGTCCATGTATTCGAGATTACCCGAGGTCTTGCCATCGAGACCGGGAAATCCGTAGCAGTCAGGGGCACTGTGGGTGTGTGTTGATCCAATGAGGATGTTCTCTGCCGGGATTCGCGGCACCTGCTTATGAACGCGGGCACAGAGGACCGACGGAAACCCGAGGGAGTCGAGCTGGACGATGGCGACCTTGGTTTCGCCCTGCTCGAAGACCATCGCCCGGGCGGTCAGCTCGCCTTGTTTCCCTGTGGGAGTTTTACCGGGGCCGACACCGCCCGAAATGGGGAGCAGCTGTTCGGGGGTGATGATCGCTTTCGCGACACCGACCTTCAGCTCAGCATGGACATACGTTGTGAATGAAATCGCGAGGAGACAGACGAAAGTTCGGAGCATGGTGAAGTCCGGGAGGATTAGTTTAGTACTCAGCTCAGAAGTGCAGGATATCCGATCGATCACGAGCAGGGCCAGTAGGACGGAATCAAAACTTGATCTGACACTCGCTGTCGGTCAGCGACCAGAGCTCACTCCATCATGCTTCGCATTTGGAAGGTCACACCTTGAGGAAAATCTTGTGGCGATAAAGGTGCCACAGGAATAACCACTCGGCGGCAATCACTCCCACGGCAATAACGAATTTCTGAGCGGCCTCAACCTCATTGGCAGCATACGAGGACTCCAGTGCCACGCCGAGATGTTGTGCGACTCCACCCAGGAAGAACTGACTGATCTTCGTGAAATCGATAAACCGCTGGGCGACGTAGATCGTGATCGCGTTCATACCAATGACCGTGAAGAAGAATGCCCAGCGTCGATAGCCGAGGACATCGATCAGTCCGTAGAACGTCCCGAGTAGCGCGAGGCTCCAGCCGCCAGTGACCAGCACGAACGAACTCGTCCACAGGATCTTGTTCAGCGGGAAGGAAAAGCTCCACAAGTACCCGGCAGCCAGACTGATCGCCGATGCCAGGAACAATCCCAGGACCTTCTTCCCCTGCGTCCGTGACGAACGCAGCCACTGTCCAGCGAGAGCCCCCATCAACACATTCCCGATCGCCGGGAAGGTCGACAGCACTCCCTCATTATCACCGAGCTTGTAGTGCAGCTTGCCGGGGATCAGCAGTCGGTCGACATACCCGACCAGGCTGCCTTCCATGGTCAGGTCGTAGGCTTTGAACCCGGGCGCGGGTACTGTTCTCAACAACACCCAGTAGCCGACCAGTAACCCTGCCAGAAGTATAGCCTGCCCTCTGACTCGCAGGTTCAAGACTGCCACCGCCCCGAAGAAATAGCAGATCCCGATGCGCTGCAGAACGCCCGGCCAGCGAAAATCGGCAAAATTGAATTGCAGGAATCCGGAATACACCCATCCCAGGAACACGAGCAGGCACGCCCGCAGGAAGACCTTGCGATGAGCCACCCAGCGGTCTCCGGGTGTCTGAGGCTGCTCGATGTACTTGGCCAGCGAGAACGGCAGAACTACCCCGACGATGAACAGGAACAGCGGGAAGATCAGGTCGTAAAACCGGAATCCATCCCACGACACATGATGCAGCTGTTCCTCCAGAGCCGGGTAGCCCAGAAATATGGCCAGTGTTCGGAACAACGCATCGCCGCGAATGATCCAGAACATGTCGAATCCACGCAGAGCGTCGATCGACTGGAGCCGCTGGATCGGGGCTGCATTCACGGGGATCGGCGTTGACATCAATGGCGAGTCCTGAAGGAGGAGGGGCTGGTTCAGGGGGACTTGATCGCCAAGACATTACTGTTTTGCCGTTCTCATTGCCTAGCGTCGGGCTTCTGTAACGAGGATGCTCGACGCAGGTGTAGCTCGCTGATCGTCTGGTTCGTTAGACTGGTTGAGAAGCAGGCGTGTGAACCGAACAGCACTGTCGTCTTGCCCTGATCCGTTGTTCCAAGGCCCGCTGATGTCCCGAGAGCAATTCCGTGTGCGAGTCACCAAAGACCATCTGGTCTTCAGTGCGGGACATTTCATCACAATCGAAACGCCGGGCGGGCAGATTTGCGAGCGGTTGCACGGCCACAACTGGCGGGTGGCTGTGGAGGTGGCGGGACCGCTCGATCAGAACCAGTATGTGTTCGATTTCATCGCCCTGCGGGACAACCTGCAGCAAATCGTCGACCGGCTCGATCATCGGATGCTGCTGCCGACTAAGCATCCGCGGATTCACGTCGATGCAGGAAAGACAGAAACGGAAGTCCGCTATGAACAGCGGCGTTGGGTCTTCCCGTCGGACGAATGTGTGCTGCTGCCCATCGAACAGACCACCGCTGAACTGATCGCCCGCTGGATTGGGATGACACTGGATGCGCAGCTGGCCGAACAGAAGTGGCCCCGGTTGCCGATGCTGAGGATTGAGGTTGAAGAGAACTTCGGCCAGTGGGCGATCTGGGAGAGAAGTTAGGTCTTCTCAGAGATGCCGTGCTGGTTGTGGTACCATGGCCAAAAAAGAAAAGGCCCCCAGCGAAATTCGGTTCCGCACGGGGGCCATTGGTGATGTCCTGAATCAGGCTTCGCAGTCGTCTAGCGTAACGCCATGTTCCTCAAGATAGACTCGCAGCTTACCGAGTGCGCGGTGCTGAAGCTGGCGAACGCGTTCTTTGCTCAGACCCATTTCATCTGACAGGACTTTGAGTGTCTTGTCCTCAGCGGGCTTGGATCTCAGACCGAATCGATCCTGGATGATTCGCAATTCACGCTGGTCGAGCAATTTGGTCATCTGACGCAGCATCTCGGGAGTCAGAGTTGGAGATTCCGAAGGCATGCTCGATTCCGGAGCCTTGACGGAATCCATCAGGACATCCGTCGGACAATCGACCTCGATCCGACGCTTCCGCTGCATCCGCTGTATCACGCGAAAGTAGTGTCTTTGAATGGCGTGTGTCGCATAGGTACTGAACCGGAATCCACGGCCGAAATCGAACTTGTCGATGGCGTACAACAGGATGCCGTTGCCCTCACTGAGCAGATCCTCAAAGTCGGCCATCGATTTTGCGAACTTCCTCGCAATCGATGCCACGAGCCGCAGATTCGATTCGAGCAATTGCTTACGTGCCAACTCTGATTCAGCGACCAGTTTTTCAACTTCGCGGACCAGTTTGACTCGCGGCTGGCGGGGATCGATCTTGGATCGCTTGCGATTGGCCAGGAACCGCAGGAAGTTCATCCGTCGGAAGAGGTGATGTTCGCCAGCTGGAGTGAGGAGCGGCTTCCGAAAGAGATACGACAGGTGAGTGGGAACGATGCGGTCATTCGAAACCAGATCCGACTTCTCGTCGACATAGATTTCGCCATCTGTCCACTCGACATCCTCGAGCTTCATTTTCTGAAACTGAGGGGAATGAATGAAGCTGATCTCGCGATGGAGCAGCAATTTAGAACGTTCGACAACTTCACTGCGCAAGACTCGTGGAGCTAATACAGCTGGCATTGGTCACTCCCCTGATCACATGATGACTGAAAACGTTCAATTCGTTCACATCATCCGCGATTCGCGAAGTGTTTCAACTGACAAAACGTTCAAAACGTTCTTTTTTGTGCTATTACTAAATTATGACGCAAATTGTTTCTTGGATATTGGTTGTGGAAAAATAAAGGGCCCGGTAGTGACAACCACCGGGCCCGCAGGGTTCAATTTTTATCAGTTTTTTGGGGATCAATCCGCCAGTTCAACGGTCCCGTTTGTGTACTCGCGGATCGCCGGACCGACTTCATCGGGGGCCGTCGGGTGCAGCTGAAGCCGCACGATGTGTCCCTGGACGAGACCCTCGACGACGATAAACGAGAGGCCGCCGTCGTTCAGGGGGCTGTGCGGGATTGCGTTCCACAGGAAGGACTGGATGGAATCGAACCGGTCGAACAGCCCCTGCAGGTTAAATCGAAAGTTTTGTGACTCCTGGCGTCCGTCGAGTGGGCCACCGACGATCTCACGGGCTCCGACAAACATCGAGATCTCGAAGCTTCCGTCAGCAAAGTTGCATTCATAGCCCACACGAGCTGTACCACTGAAGGGTTCGAACAGTTCTGCCACGTGATGGACGAAGGACTCAATGACCACGGGGATGCGGATTTCGATCGAGTCCCGACCGCGTGCTTCCAAACCTTGAACCAGGTGCCGAATCACAATGTGAGAATGAGCCAAGATGATACTCCAGGCACGTTTACGCGATCAGGGAGTCCCGTGATTTCTGATCTTCGAAACGGTGCGAACGTAGGTGCTGCGATGTCAATGTCTGAGCGGCAATCCGTCGCACGGTCCCGGTGTACTTGTTTCCGGGACACCCCAGTTATCGGGGGGCGAGGCCGCGCGCTTGCAGCAGAAACCGCCGACATTTATTGGGCACTGGCAGAGGTGGTGGGTCACGCAGAAGAGTCCGGTAGTGCCGGTTGCGTAAATCAAGGAATCTATCTGGCCGAAGTTGGCTCGATTTTGACTGATGAAGATTCACCTTCGTTGCGAGGCGGTTCGCCACCCCAAAACCACAAGGCTGCAGAGGCTCGCCCGATTCCCGAAACGACGAACAGCCAGCGGAAGACCTCCAGATGCGAGAATCCTGCCCCTTGCCGAAAACGATCGAGGACCAATCCCCCCAGCAACCCGGCCAAGCCAGCCAGCAGGCCCCCAAGCTGACGAAAAAGCGATAGCTGGACCGAGTTGTCACTTCGCGGGGCGAGTTTCAGTCCCAGGCTCGGCTGGGCCACGTTGACCAACCCGAATCCTCCCCACAGCACATACGCCGTCATCAGCCATGCAGCCCCCTGCCCTTCACCGGGTGTGCCTGATTCTGCCGACCAGGTGGCCATCCACCAGCACCCCATCGCCAGGCTCAGCCCCAGCAACCCAATAACCATCACGCGCCGATCATGCCCCCGGTCCACCAGTCGACCGGCCCACGCCGCCAGCGGAATTTGTAACACCAGCATCACACTCAGCATGCGGTAGTACTCGTACTGGGAAACATGCAGCAGGTTTGCACTCAACTGGAACTGAGCTGTCTGAGTAAGCCCCTGAAAGAACGACAGCTGCCAGCACCCCCACACGAACCTCCGAAATCTGTCGTCTGCAAACGCCAACCTCAGCTGCGGCCCGATTGACTCCCAAAGCGATGGAGCGACCTCTCCACTTCCTGCCTCCCTCTCGCCTTCTCTCCCCTTCTCCACATCACAACTCCCACTCGCGCGCATCGTCACGCGTGGCAGCCCCATCACCGGCAGTATGGAAGCCAGACACAACGCCCCGCCGCAGGCGAACAGCACCATGTACCCGGACAACTTCTCCGGTGTCGGAAGCACTTTCATGTGGTCGAGCAAAGCTGCCGCGATGTAGGTCATGCACAGCGTCACGACCGAAATGGTCATCGAACGCCGGGCCATCAACTGGCCCCAGTTCACCTCCGGAACGAGGTCTGACAACCACGACAGATAGGCGTTGTAAGAGACGCCCTGAAACAGATACCAGGCTCCGAGGAGTGCGATAATCGCCGTCATGGCCCCCGTACTGCCCGGCTCCATTCCCAGAGACACCAGCCCCGGGATCGCCAGAGCGGCCAGCCGCCCCAGCACCAGAGAGCTCCACCAGACGGTCTTCCGTCCTCCCCATCTCAGCACCAGCCAGCGTGTGATAATGGCCAGCGATTCCGCTGTCTCGGGGATGATCTGCATCACTGCCATCCACACCGCGAACCCCTTGAAGAAGGGGTTCGCGAAGTAGTTCAGAAAGCCACCCGTCGTGAGCGAATGCCCCGCCGAGAAAAGCAGCTGTCCGAGCATAACCCGGCGAATGATGGCTCGTGATGTCAGCGTTGCAGACGGTGCTTCCAAGGGCGTCGATCCTCTGGTGAGTCTGGCATCATCGGGAGCACTCAGAGTCGGCAGTGATTATCTGTAGTATTCCGAAGCGTTAGTGCCACTAAAACACCGGCGCCTCAATCCCCGACAGAGTTGCCGCCAGCTTCAGCTTTTCCTGCACATCCTCCGGCAGCTGGATGCCGCTGGCCAGAGCTTTCCTCCGCAGGGCCCATTCTCGTTCGCCGGGCAACAGCACGCGCTCAATCCCATCTGCCGTTGGGGCGGCGTGGATCTCGTCGGAGATATGTCTAATGCGGGCGGCAAACTCCTTGGGAGAGGCGACAGCTGCGACATCGATCATCACGATTCCCGCATTGTGCCGCGACGGAACGCTCGGTTCGTCGAACATCCAGGTCCCCACTTGCCACGTCATTGCTCCCCCCGGCAGGACTGCCGAGAGGATCTCCGCCCACAGCCCCAGACCATACCCCTTGTATCCCGCCATCGGTGCGAGAGAGACCCGCTTGGGGTACAGGCTGCCATCGGTCGTCGGTTGCCCCTGGTCGTCGATCAGCCAGGTGGGCGGAATCGCTTCGCCGCGCTGAATCGCCGCGTACACCTTTCCGCCGGCGACCGCAGCTGTGGCCATATCGAGCAGGATCGGGTCACCGCCCAGGACCGGAATTCCGTAGGCGTACGGGTTGCTCCCCAGTACCGGCCCGCGCGACCCTGGCCCGGCGACTCTGGGAATGTCATTGCCGACAACATGGCAGATAAACCCCGCCCGCGCAGCCTCGGCGGCGAAGTAACCGGCTGCTCCGATGTGGCCCGAGTTCCTCAAGCCGACATACGCCACCCCCACGTTGCGGGCCTTTTCGATTGCCGTCCTGGTGGCGAACATTCCGCCGACCTGCCCCAGCGTCGAGTCACCGTCGATGACCGCCCAGCCCGGACCTTCCCGCTCAATCCGCGGCGTCCCCGTGACCCGGTACCCGCCACCCTTCAACCGGTTGATGTAACCGCTGAGCAACTTGGTGCCATGTGTGAACACGCCCATCGAGTCGGTCGTGACCAATGCCTCAGCGGTCGTTTCCGCGTCCGTGATCGGCATCCCGATTTGAGTCAGGGCCCGGACACAGAACGCACGTAGCGCATCCACAGAGATCGGCATGAAAG
>QWOR01000062.1 GCA_003669575.1 Planctomycetota bacterium
AGAACGGCTGGCCGGAGGATGAGTCGATCTTCGACAAGGCCGACGCGATTGTCTTCTACATGGACGGGGGCGGAGGACATGCCCTGGTCCAGGAGAACGGCCGCCGGTTGAAGCTGGCCGAGGAGTGGACGAAGAAGGGCGTCGGCATCGGTTGCATGCACTTCGGCGTGGAGGTCGTTCGCGATCAGGCGGGGGCTCAGTTCCAGCGCTGGATCGGCGGGTACTACGAGAATATGTTCTCGTGCAACCCGATCTGGGAGCCGAAGTTCACCGCCTTGCCCGACCATCCGATCACGCGCGGCGTGAAGCCGTTCCAGGTCAAGGACGAGTGGTACTTCAACATGCGCTTCATTGGTGATATCCCCGGCAACATGGCCAGCCAGCAGGGCGACCTTAAGTTCCAGCCGATCCTCGTAGCTGAGCCGAGCGATGCCGTCCGCAACGGGCCGTACGTCTACCCAGCTGGACCTTACCCCCATATCCAGGCCAACAAGGGACGGGCCGAGGCGATGATGTGGGCCGTCGAACGCCCCGACGGCGGCCGCGGGTTCGGCTTCACTGGCGGTCATTTCCACGACAACTGGGGCAACGACGACTTCCGCAAGGCTGTCCTCAATGCCATGGTCTGGCTGACCAAAACCGAAGTCCCCGCAACCGGTATCGAGTCCTCAGTGACAGCTGCGGAGCTGGATTTGAATCTCGACCCGAAGAAGAAGTAGGGGGCTTGGGGACGAGGATGCAATCGAGGAAAACAAACATAGTAAAAATTAGCGTTCGTTCCGGTTACGTTCCTGCTCCCAGAATGGTAGAGATCTGAGGGCGGGGTGGCAGGGTCAGCAGTGCAGCGAATGGCCCTGACGGGAACCAGCGTGACACTCCAACTCTTCCGGGCCTTTCGCAAAGCCTACAGACCCGGCCACCCGCCGCCCGAATCTCACTGTCCCGCGCTCCGAGAACCCCAGCTGCGGATAAGTGGTCATCGCTCCGGCCACACGTCAGGCTGACGCCCGACGCTCGCTGCTGGGGAGCGTTTCCGAGTTTTCCGTGTGATTAACGTCGATGTGTGGCGCGGCACGCTTTCCAGAGAGTTGGCGATCGGCTTATGCTGGTTCCATGTTCCGTTAAGCGGTTGGATCGCACGCTCGGTCGGTGTGTTTCGGTATTGGTGGGGATTACCACGCCCTTCGAAGACTCAGGGACGTGCCACACGGTATTCGAAACTTTCGTGACTGACGCAAAAGAAAAAGCCCTCAGCTAGGTTTCCCGCTGAGGGCTTTGAGTGTTGATGAAGCGGTGTCGTCGACCGACCTCACACAGCCTTGGACTGTGGCAGATCCAGACGGGTACAGCGGCCGATTTCCCGGACGGCCTGGCGGAGGCGGTTCGAGTTTTCGACGATCGCCAGACGCAGGTAGCCTTCGCCTTCGCTGCCGAAGCCAGCGCCGGGGCTGACTGCCACGCCGCCTTCTTCCAGCAGCTTCATCGAGAAGTCGATCGAACCCATCGCAGCGAACTGGTCGGGAATCTTGGCCCAGATGAACATGCCGGCCTTGGGCTTCTCGATCTTCCAGCCCAGGCGGTTGAGGCCATCGACGAGTACGTCGCGGCGAGCCTGGTATTCCTTGGCCATGCCGGTCACGGCGTCGTCACAGTGGCGCATCGCGATGATGGCGGCGATCTGGATGGCCTGGAAGATGCCGTAGTCGTAGTAGCCCTTGATCGTGTGCAGGGCACGGATCATTTCCGCATTGCCGCAGCAGAAGCCCAGACGCCAGCCGGCCATGCTGTAGCTCTTGCTCATCGTGGTGAACTCGACACCGACATCGAGTGCACCGGGCGAGGCGAGGAAGCTGGGAGCTTTGTAGCCGTCGTAGCAGACATCGGCGTAGGCG
This sequence comes from Planctomycetota bacterium, assembly GCA_003669575.1. Lineage (GTDB taxonomy): Bacteria > Planctomycetota > Planctomycetia > Planctomycetales > Planctomycetaceae > TH-plancto1. The sequence goes on from QWOR01000062.1 coordinate 1,893, forward strand.
AAGTCGCTGAGCACGAGGAACCCGTACTTCTTAGCGAGCTTGACCAAGTCGTCCCAGAACCCTTGCTCGATCACGGTCGAAGAGGGGTTGTGCGGGAAGTTGGCGATCACCATCTTCGGCCGCGGGTAGAGATGCTCGCAGGTGTACGCGATGTTCGAGAGGTACGCCTCGGGGTTCCGCACATCCAGATGGATGACGTTGCCGCCTGCCAGAATCACCGAGTAGGTGTGAATCGGGAATGTCGGCGAAGGGGAGATGGCTGTGTCGCCGGGGCCCATCATGGCCAGACACATGTGGCTGAAGCCTTCCTTCGAGCCGATGGTGGCGATGACCTGCTTGTCGTAATCGAGCTTCACGCCGTACTTGCGGTCGTAGCGGATGGCGACTTCCTTGCGGAGATTGCCGATGCCGTTGGCGACGGAGTAGCGGTGGTTCTTGGGATCGGCCAAGGCCTCGGCCAGCTTGTCCTGAATCATCTGCTCAGGTGGGTCGGTCGGATTCCCCATCCCCAGATCGATCACGTCGATCCCGGCCCGGCGTTTCTCGTACTTGAGCTTGTTGATCTTCGCAAAGAGGTAAGGGGGCAGCCGACGCATCCGGTCAGCCACCGGGATCGAAAAGGGATTGTCGACGACAGGAATTTCAGATTCGTTGCGCATGACGGTGGCCTGGGGATTGGGGCGAAATTGATCGAAACTTTGGCCAAGACACGACTTGGATAAGTACGGTTCGCCCCCGGTGTGGAAATTATAAGCAATTTCCCTCTGGCAAACGAGATCGGTCGCAACGGTTCTTCCACTTCAGAGAAGTGTGCCGGTTTCGTCGAGTTTGCGGGGAGATTGTGGATTCCGTGCGGGTGCAGGCATTTATGGTCGGGGCAGAACCACGGAGGTCACGGAGGCACAGAGTAAGAAAGAGGAAGGGAAGCGATGGAAAGTGGCGACTTTAGCTCGGTCACTACTTTAAGTTCTTCTCCGTGCCTCCGTGACCTCCGTGACCTCCGTGGTTCATTCCCCTTTGAAGTCGATCAAAGAGATCAGTTGTCCTGCTTCCCCTCGGGGACCGTCACGGGTTTGTGCCGGGGGATGCCTGACCGAAAATCTCCGAGGCTGGGCCAGCGAGTGGGGCGGCTGAGATCGACTTCGGTGATGGCGATGTCACCCCATTCTTTACCGGTCGCGACGGGGTGGCCCGCGTGGTCGTAGACGGCAGTGCGGGTCCAGTTAGACGCGACATCGGTGAAGGTGCTGCTCACCAGGTAGACGTGGTTCTCGCAGGCTCTGGCTGCAGCCAGCAGCGGGTTACAGCCCCAGACCGGCCAGGCGATGACCTCGGCCCCGTTCTGGGAGAGTTCGCGGGCAACTTCGGGGTAGAAGCCGTCGTAGCAGATCATCATTCCGACCTTGCCGAAGCGGGTGTCAAAGACCGGGTAGTCCTCGCCGGGCGTCACACCGTCGGAGATCTCTTCGCGGGGCAGTGTGACCTTGCGATAGCGACCGATGATCTGGCCATCGGGACCGCAGAGGATGCTTGTGTTGTAGACCAGCGGGCCATCTTTCTCGAAGAGTCCGACAACGATGTGGGTGTCGTACTGCTTCGACAGCTGGGTGAAGTGTTCGGAGATGGGGCCGGGGATCGGCTCGGCGACTTCGGCAGCTTTCTTCCCGGTGTTGACGAGATTGATCGTCTCGCCGAGGACAATCAGATCGGCTCCCTGTTCTTTGGCTTTCAGAATGAAGGGATCGTATTGCCGGTTGTTATCGGCGGGGGTCGGGCCCTTGGGAATGAAGTGGATAGCTGCCAGCTTGACCTTCCGTGCGGGCGGGGAGGTGGCTGGTTTGACCGACACATCGCTCCAGATGATCTCGGCGTCGGACGCCCATTGCAGGTGCAGCTCGACGATCAGCTGGGTGGCGAGACCGGGGGCCCGGTAGACATCGGAGACTTCGGTACGGCCATCGGGCTGTGGCCCATGATCGCGCGGGTGTTCGGCCTCAGCGTAGGCCCGGTAGTTGGGGAGTTCACTCGTCAGAACATCGGCGTCCTGCGGCACTTTGTTCCCAGCTGCGTCTCGCCAGTGCAGCTTCACGACCGCGTTACGGCGGGGGGATTTAAGATTTTTGGAGTTGTAGAACGCCTCGAAGCGGACGTACTCGCCGCCTTTCACCGGGAACGATTTTGTCCAGTACCCGAGGAGGCCTTTACGGGCATCGGCTTTAATGCCGAGCTGGAGCGGTTCTTTGCCAGCGACAAAGAACTCGGGGCGAATCTCATCGCGAGGGGTAGCGGTCGTCCAGCCGTCGATGGCCGTTGGTGCAGGTTCAGCTGCGGAGATACTCGAAGCGGAGGTGAGTGCGAAGCAGACGCAAAGGAGTGACAGACGCAATCGCATAGTTTTGGCTCCGAATACAGAACGACCGGTGTTCATCGTAATTCGCGAGATTCCATAAGGCGAGTCGCCGCCCCTGGTCAAGCATTCTCAGGCACACCATCAAGAGTGGTGACCGCGTCCGTTGTTGACCGGATCATTCACGAAATCCGGGCCGACGTATGAAGTGATATGGGAGGCGAAGCTCCCGCTGAGCCGCTCTCCGAGGAGGATGCCTCTTTGCCGTTCCGGCTCAGCGGGAGCTTCGCCCTCCCGTAAGCCCTTTTACTTGTGGATGCACCTAAACGGAACTGAGTGTGCCCCTCTGAACTGCCTCGGGTCGCTCGAAAGGTTACACTGAAAACGCGACGCGTCAGGGATCAGCCTGTCGAGCTGGAGAGTCCTGGAATCCGAGGTGACCACCGATGAACCCATTCGATGAATTCCGACAGCATCTCACCCGGCGCGAGTTGTTTGGCCGAACCGCCTGCGGGCTGGGGACAGCTGCGCTAGCGGGATTGCTGAATCAGTCGGGGCTCTCGGCGAGCGAGCCAGCACCTCGGTTTGGTGGGTTGCCGGGGCTGCCGCACTTTGCCCCCAAGGCGAAGCATGTCATCTATCTGTTCCAGAATGGGGCTCCGACACACTGCGACCTGTACGATTACAAGCCGAAGCTGGAGGAACTGCACGGCCAACCCATGCCCGAGGCGTTCTTTCAGGGGAAACGTTTCAGCACGATGACCGGCGACCCGACGGGAAAGCTGGTGCTGGCCCCGGTCGAACCGTTTGCTCAGCATGGCGAGAGCGGGGCGTGGGTCAGTAATTTCTTGCCGCACATCGCGACGGTGGTGGATGATCTCTGCTTCGTGAAGGGGATGCACACCGAAGCAGTCAATCACGCTCCGGGGATCACTTTCATTCAGACTGGCAGCGAGTTGCCGGGTCGGCCTTCGATTGGGGCGTGGTTGACTTATGGGCTGGGTTCCGAGACGGAGGAACTGCCGGGCTTCGTCGTGATGACATCGGTGTCGAAGGGGACATCCTGCGGGCAGGTGTTCTATGACTTCTACTGGGGCTCGGGTTTCCTGCCGTCGAAATACCAGGGCGTGAAGTTCCGGGGCAGCGGTGATCCGGTGCTCTATCTGAGAGACCCAGAGGGGCTGACGCGAACGATGCGGCGGGGACTGCTCGACGATGTGGCCAAGCTGAATGAGATCAAACTGAAGGAGTTCGGCGACCCCGAGATCGCGACACGCATTGCTCAGTACGAGATGGCCTTCAAAATGCAGGCGAGTGTGCCGGAATTGACCGACTTGAGTGGTGAAACCAGAGACACACTGGAGATGTATGGGCCGCAGGTGCAGGAGCGGGGAACGTTTTCTCATAACTGCCTGATGGCTCGTCGGCTGGTGGAGCGCGGCGTTCGCTGTGTTCAGGTCATGCATGCCGGGTGGGACCAGCACCGTTCACTCACAACCGAACTGTACACTCAGTGCCGCGATACCGATCAACCGTCCGCAGCCTTGATCAAAGATCTGAAGCGGCTCGGATTGCTGGATGATACTTTGGTGATCTGGGGCGGCGAGTTTGGTCGGACCCCGTTCATTCAAGGGGACATTAACGACCGTCCTCGCTGGGGACGCGATCATCATCCGTATGCGTTTACGGTCTGGATGGCGGGGGGCGGAGTGAAGCCCGGTATCGCCTACGGCGAGAGCGACGAACTCGGCATGAACGTCGTCAAAGATGCGGTGCATGTGCATGACCTGCAGGCGACGATCATGAACCAGATGGGGATCGATCACGAACGCCTGACCTATAAGTTCCAGGGGCGGAACTTTCGTCTGACCGATGTTCATGGTCATGTGGTTCAGGATATTCTGAGTTAGCGTGTTGCCTGCTCAGGTCCGTGTGTGTGGGGGGGATTCGATGAACGTGTTCGATCTATGGCTGCCGGTTGTCGCTTCGGGGGTGGCCACGCACATCTGGAGTTCGCTGGCCTGGATGGTTCTTCCGCATCACAAGTCGGAATGGGAGAAGTTCCCGGCCGAGGATGAGCTGCAGGATCTGATGGTGAGTCGATCAGTCCCGGTTGGGCAATACATGATTCCGTTTACTCGCGGAGGGCAGGAGGTCGCAAGCGAAGAGTTTCAGCGGAAGCTCAGCAAGAGCCGAGGCATGTTTGTGGTCTGGCCTGCGGGGCCGTTGAATATGGGGAAGGCGATTGGTTGTACGTTGGCGTTTTTCTTCTGCGCGGCATTCCTGATCGCCTACCTGACTTCCTTAGCTCTGACACCCGGTGCGTCATTTGGCCGGGTATTTCAGTTCGTGGGGACTGCAGGACTGATGACCTATTGCGCTGCCCACTTCCCCCATGTGTTCTGGTTCAAACGAAAGATCGCCATGGAGTTGTTGGACGGCGTGGTAATGGCGATTCTGACCGCAGGGATTTTCGCCTTTCTCTGGCCAGCTGCGAGTGGCTGAGATCTATTCAATCTGGAACCGTTCATTAGATTGATGGTCAGAAAACGGTCTGGCGGACTAGTCCGCGTGCAGCAGTTATTGCTGATTGGTTCAACCACTTCTTGGTTGAACTGACGTTTGAAGAGTAAACAATCGGGGGCAGTGCAATCTCTCAATTGCTTGGGATAAACGAGGTTATCGACTCTCCTTGGACAGCGATTATCGATGGTGAAATGACGGGTTCGGTTCTGGTCGGAAGAGTGCATGGTACATGAGTTGCTCAAGGCAGTTGCCAGGCGACTTGGCATTCCTGTTTTTCCCTCGCTGCATCGCTTGGGGTGGAGTCGATCTCCCTTCTGTGGGTTGGACGGAACTCGTAAGCTGTACAACAATTAGACAGAAGGTCGGCTTGCCGGGAGATGGTCTTGGTTGACCAGCGGCTGGTCAAAAAATGACCAGCTGGAAAATGGGTGGCTATGGTCGAGTGAGACGACTCGAAATCGCAAAACCGAAGCGGAAAAGTGTGACAAAATGATTCTTTCAATCCGGCAGCGACTGACACCATCAAGTCGTACAGTTGGTAAAGTCGATACATTCGGCAGAGTCACTAAATATGTCACATCTTGTCTCGCTCTCCACGGATGGAGACGTGGATCATGGTCCTGAATGATACCGCCCGGTGATTCTCTGGCAGATCAGTTTTTGACCCTCTCATTGACTTGCGATGCGCATGGATGTGACATCATGACCAATAAACCGATAACGGTTTGGAATCGAATTCGAACATGGTTGGGAAGCTGGGCTCGTCCCGCACTGGTTCTGGGAAGCGTGCTCGCACTGGGAATTGTTGGTACTAACAGCTACGCCGAAGAGGACCCCTTTGAGGATCTGATGCGCCGGGTCGAACTGCTCGAAGAGGAGAATCGCGAGCTGCGCAGAATTGTCGAAACAGACACGCCGTCGGAAGACGAACCAACACAGGAACCTGCGGAAGGCGAAGTGTTGTATCAATCGGAGCAGGGCGACGAAGAACGGATCAGCGAACTTGTTGAGGAGTATCTCAAGAATCGTCCCGCCGAGTCGCAGTCGGTTGATCAGGCCCAGGAGCAGGAGATCTCCGCTCTCCGCAGCAGCCTCAACGGCGTGCTGGACAAAGTCAACAAAAAGACGCTGCCCTCTGTTCAAGTGATGGGGGTCTTCCAGGCAGACGCAGGCTTCTTCGATCAGAGTGCCAACAGCAAGAGGACCTATGACATCGGTGATGGAAACTTCGGTGATATCAAGGACGGGGCTCACTTCCGCCGTGCCCGACTCGGGGTCAAGGGATCACTGACTGAGACCACGAATTACTTCATGCAGTTTGACTTCGCGTTCTTTGGTCGCCCGACGTTTACCGATGTCTGGGTGGAACAGACCAAGGTTCCCGTGCTGGGGAACGTGCGTGTCGGGCAGTGGAAGCAACCCTTCAGCCTCGAAGTGGTCAGCAGCTTCCGGTACACGACCTTTGTGGAACGCTCACTGCTGTTCCAGGCCTTCACTCCGTTCCGCCACCTGGGAGCAGGCTTCTACGATACCAATGAAGACCAGACGATGACCTGGGCGATGTCGGGTTTCGCCTCAGGACAGGACCAATTTGGAGGATCGATCACGAATCGGGGCGGGTGGGGAACCGCAGAACGTGTGACGATGCTTCCCTTCTGGGATGATGCGACAAAGGGGGAAAGTTATCTCCACCTTGGCTTCGGTCACTTCTTCAGTGCACCCCCGAATCGAATCGCAAACTTCCGTTCGATACCGGAACTCTACATTGGACAGAACACCGCTGGAGTCGCGGGAACGAGTGGTCAGGCGGGGGTCGGAAACTTCGACGGGACACCGTTCTTTGTCCAGACCGGAAACCTGGGGGTCTACAACTTCAACGTGCTGGGATCTGAAGCCCTGTGGGTCGATGGACCCTTTTCGTTCCAGACTGAAGCGATGGTCAACTTTGTAAACCAGACTCCCGGTGTCGCGATCGGCCCACTGCAAACCGTGAACTTTGACAACGGGACCTCGATGGCAATCCTGAAGGGGGCCTACGGTCAGATCGGTTACTTCCTGACGGGTGAGCATCGTCCTTACGACCGCAAGGCTGGGGCCATTGATCGCATCATTCCGAAGTCGAACTTCTCCCCCGTGAATCACGATGATCAGAAGGGGTGGGGAGCCTGGGAAGTCGCCGGACGGTGGTCGTATCTCGACTTGAACGATAAGAACGTTCGGGGGGGAACCATTAATGACCTGACGGCGGGGTTGAACTGGTATCTGAATCCCTACTGGAAGATGCAGTTTAACTACATTCACTCCATGCCCAACTACACGCGTCAGCGTGCTCCCGCTGGAACGCCCGATTCACCTTACTCCAGGAGCACGACAAACATGTTTGATCTCCGCTGCCAGATGGATTTTTAGTCGTGGGCCTTGCGGAATAGTTGTTGCTGATTCACGAGTTTGAATCTCTGTCCCCTTGAACCTGGCCAAGTTCAGGGGGACTTCGTTTTGAGTCGGTGACGATCTGCAGTGTCTGTATGCCTCCAGCAGGTCGCGAAGTTTTCGAATTTCTTCCATGGTGCTGAACTGCGGTCCCTCGGGATTCCCGCGTCTTGTGCGGGAGAGTCTTCTGTCACCCTTGGGCGAGAGCAATTCCCACGCTTATGCTGTCTGGTGGAAATCAGGCTTAACCGCCTTGTCGAGGAACGCGATGCCGCCTCCATCCCGAACTGTTTTCAGCTGTGGTCCCCGTCTGTGGAGCCGGTGACCCTGAGCAGGAGGAGGCATTGGTCTCGGTTCCGATCTGGGCGGTTCATGGAACGGCCGACGAGGTGATCCCGGTGAGCCACTCACGCCAGATGATTACCGCGATCAATTCTCTGGGAGGACACCCAAAGTTCACCGAACTCCCAGGCGTTGGCCAGAACAGTTGGATATTTGCCTATGACGAGTCGAACGGGATCATCGAATGGATGTTCTCTCAGGCTCAGCCAACGTTTTTGTTACCATCGAGGCATCAAGTCGAGTAATTGGTGGGAGGCGATGTTCGGCCTTCTGAATGGCAACGATTAGAATGAATAGATTTACGGGGAATCGGTCCAGTCCTTATGAGAGCCCTCGATTCGGAGGACGCCGGGCAGTTCCTGTCCATCGCGGATGATGATGTAGGCGTCGGCCCCGGTGACGCTGTCCCATTCGAGTGTCGCCAGACCGCTGGCGTTGGTTATTGTCGAAGGCTCGCTGCGCTGGCCTTGGGAGCCAATCGCGATCAGGGCGTAGGTATGAGCGGTGGTGCCGGTTGTTTTGACTACTCGCGGAGGCGACGGCTGGCCGACTGGTTTCGCTTCCAGTTTCCCTCCCCACAGCTGGAGTGTTTCTGTGGGGTAGGGAAGACCTCCGCCGCCGTAACCACCGCCTCCCACCGACATCATGCCCTGCCCAATGATGGCATCGGTGAGCGGTTCGCCGTGGTTCGGGCGGAACGATTGGAACCGCAGCCGGCCCGGGTGGTTACCACCGTTCCACAGCTGGGGTGGGATCTCGCTCTTCTCCAGAATCTCTCCCTGAATGATCGCAGCTTGTCGCCACGCATCATCGAGCCAGACGTTCCACGAGATGTGTCCAGGGGCACGGAACATGGACCCATCCCGATTGATGGCGTGAAAGCGATCATCAAAAGGGTCGTCAATCTCAGACTTGATCAGGCGGCTACGGACCCACAACCCAGCTGTGCCCGGACGACCGTTCTCATCGGGGGCAAGCGATCGGGCCACGAGACCGCGAGGGATCTGTTGCGACTCGAATCCCGTGTCCCAGGGAGATCCCGTGTCGGACACGATGAGTTCCTTACGCACGATCAGCCGGTCAACGGTCAGTTCTCTGACGGTCTCCTGCGAAGCGGCATGTGCTGGGATCGCCGAGTGGCCATTCAGGAAGTGGGTGACCACGAGAGTGGTTCCCACAGAGAGGAGGACCGTGAAGAGTGTATCTTTGATGGGCATGTCTTAGGCGTCCTTAACGGAATAGCAACAGTACAGAGTTCACCGAGTGGGCAGGTGAACCGTTCGTCTGCATCGTACTTTCGCGACGGGGAATGCACAGGCTCTAACACCCGCAGCCCCAGCCGATGGCAAGGTGATGTACACGGATCCAGGGGGCGTTGACTGTGTTCAATTAATCCATCAAGGGATACTATTGGGTTTGTGGCCGAAGGGGCAGCTTGATCGGGGGAGTACCCGGCTCAAGATGTACTCCTCCTGACGTGGATCGGGATCGCATGCGACACGGGTGTTCGAGTGTGACCGGAGACCGCCTCCGCCTGTGGCTGTGGGGAGTCGCACTGTTCGCAGGCCAGTTAAATTGCAGCTCGATCTGTGCAGAGGATGATCTGGAGTTCTTCGAGCGGAAGGTCCGTCCAGTCCTGGTGAAACACTGTTACGAGTGCCACTCGGCCGACTCCAGGAAACTCGGCGGGGGATTACTGCTCGACAGTCGAGATGGAGTGCGACAAGGTGGTGATTCGGGACCGGCGATCGAAGCGGGCAAACCCGAGGCCAGCTTGCTGATCAAGGCGGTCCGCTATCAAGACGATGCGTCGAACATGCCGCCGCAGGGGAGGCTTTCTGATCAGGCGATTGCAGATCTGGAGGAGTGGGTTCGTCGGGG
>QWOR01000228.1 GCA_003669575.1 Planctomycetota bacterium
GCGTGGCGTCCCGTCAGATCCATGTGTGTTCCCGAGAATGATGAGCTGGAATCATAGTCACAGAGGGGAAGGGGGCTAGTCGGGAATGGAGATTGAGGGGGGAACGCGATCGGTGGCGGGGTGAGCTCTAGATCTCACGTTGGATGATCGTCCGACACTTGCAGGCATAGGCAAATTGAAGGCAAATCCATATTCACCAATGATTTGAGGTCAATGCGTGAGCACCACGAGGTTTTCGTGTAACACCGATATTGCCCGTTTCAGAAGATCGAGGGTAAATTCCCAGCCCGGAAACCGGCCGAAAGGATTCGTGTCGGCGGTGGGGTCGCGCCCTGTGGGTGAGATCTCTGGGGCCCAAGGAGTAATGTCATGGCTGCCAAACGAGTGCGATGGCTGGTCGGCTGGAGCGCCGCCTGTCTGGTCAGCTGGGGCTTCTGGATTGCGTTGAGTTCGGCTCAGGCGCCAGTCTTGCGACCGACTGCGTCACAAGGGTCTTCGTCAACACTGACCCCCGCAGTTCCTACTTCTGAACAGATGAAACCACTGACACCCCTGGAGGCTGCGCCGCTGGTCAACTCGGACTCGGTCGACGTTTCAAACGGCTGCGTGGTCTTGAACGATGGTCGGGTCTTTCAGGGGAACATTGTTCAACTGTCTGAGGCTTATCAGGTGAATTCGAACGCGGGTACAGTCACGTTTCCCTTTGCACAGGTTCGTACCGTAGGCGCCTCGCTCTCCCTGGCTTACTCACAGCTGCGAGAATCGTACGAGCACCCGACCGTTAATGACCACCTGTCTCTGGGGCAGTGGTGTGCCCAGAATAAGCTGTATGAGGAGGCCAGCCTCGAAGCTCAGGCTGCTCTGGTGCTGGAGCCCACTCGAAAAGAGGCTCTCTCCCTGCTGAAGAAATCGGAGGACGCCCTCGGTCGCGAGACACCCGCAGCTGTCGCAGAGGAGGCAGCCCGACTTCGGCCTAATCCAGCGGGGGCGGTTGTTTCCTCAGAAGCTCAGTTGCAGTTTACGCGTCAGGTCAATCGAATCGCGCTGAACAAGTGTGGGAACGGAACCTGTCACGGTCCGGCTTCGTTTAGTCCCTTCAAGCTGACGCGATCGTCCAAGTCGGATCCTAACTTGCAGGCGATCCTGAAGTACATCGACACGTCCGATCCGGAGATGAGTCCGCTCTTGGTGAATGCCCGCAGTGTGGAAGGCCCGCATGATGGCCTGTTCCAGGGGGCGAAGGGACGCGAGCAGTACGCCACCATTCAGGCGTGGGTCGTCCAGGTCGCCCGCGAACAAAACAACATGGCGGGAGCTCGCAAACGCCCTGCAAAACCACTGCGGGAATCGGGCCCCGTGTACACAATTCGACCGACGAAGAAAGTCGCTGAAGATCAGGCAGACGTTGCCAGCGATTCCGGAGTGTCTACCGCGGACTCCTCGGGAATGGAACTCGAAAATGCGCCAGAGGTCGACATCTCTGGTGAGACACCAGAGATCAAAACTGTGGCAGCTGAGGATGAGCCTGCGACATCACCCGCGGCTCGCCCCAAGCGAACGGCGCCGTTGAACTCAGAGACGATTCAGAAGCTGTTGAAGTCACAAGACCCGGACGCTTTTGATCCCGATGAATTCAATCGAATGATCCACGGCGACCGGCCCGCTCCCGTTGAGTAGAGCCGCAATTCAGCGGCGATCCACTCCACGCATGGCAGTTCAACGGACTGTATCACCCATCAGTCGTTCGGCTCCGTCGGCCAGTAGTAACCTGGCGACGCAGATGCCGATCGCCTCAGCCTGGGCAGCGGAAGCTGTGGCTTGCGCTGAGATGCGTTCCTGGCCGTCTTTGCTGAGGACGACCCCTTCGAGGGTGAGCCGATCTCCCTCGATCCGAGCGAGGACTCCGACCGGAGCGTGGCAGCCAGCCTTGAGTTCTCGTAGACAGGCCCGTTCTGCCAGGACTTCGCTCATGGCTGTTAGGTCTGTCAGCCGGGCGAGAATCGACACCGTGAACTCATCATCCGTGCGGCATTCCAGCCCGAGGGCTGCCTGTCCTACGGCAGGGTAAAGCAGGGGAGGGGAGAGCACTGCGCTGATCCGCTCAGCCATCCCGAGCCGACGCAGTCCCGCCTCAGCGAGGATAATGGCGTCGTACTCGCCTTCATCGACTTTGCGGAGACGGGTTTCCACGTTGCCCCGGACTTCGGAGAGATTGAGGTCGGGCCGCTTGTTCAGCAGTTGGGCTCGACGACGCAAACTGCCCGTGCCGACCCTGGCTCCCTGGGGAAGATCATCGAGCGTTCCCGCCTTGCCGTTTGGAAGAATCAGGGCATCGAACCGCGCTGCCCGCTCCGGTACGCCAGCCAGTGACAGCCCCTCAGTCGGAACGGTGGGCAGGTCCTTCAAGCTATGAACGGCAAGATCGGCCCGGCCATCCAGGACCGCAGCCTGGACTTCGCGAGTGAAGACGCCCTGACCGCCCATCTGGCTCAGAGCCGAGAAGCGATCGCGATCGCCGGTCGTGCTGACCTCAACGATTTCGACGGTCACTCCCGGCTGAGCAGTCTGGATCAGGTCAGTGACATGCCGAGCCTGCCAGAGCGCGAGCTGACTGGCTCGCGATGCGATGCGGATGACGGGGCGGGCTGCGGTTGGCGTAGTCGTCATGGAGAGGTTGTATCTTCAGGCGTGAGGTTGCTCCGCAATCTTAGAGTGAGGCACTCCTCTCAGCGAGCGTCTTACTTCGAGCCAGTCGCTGCGCCACGTTCGGCAGACGCCAATGCCTCTGTAATTTGTTCTTGCGTGACAAAGCTACTTTCCGCCAGGGAGCGAATGCCGCGACTCGTTATGCGACCACGAACAACAATATTCATGCCCAGTTTGACTCCTCTGAGGTTATATCCCATGCCTTCAAAGCCGACGCCGTCCATGCCCTTTGTATCACCTAGCGAAACTAAAGACGCTCCAAACAACTCGCCTGTATCGGTCACGTTGCCTTCAATACAAACCCAGTCTCCCTCAGCCCAAGGTTTTTGCCCCGCGGGTGGATTAAGATACTGATTCACGCTCATCAACGGACATCCGAGACAATGAGTTGGTCTTTCACCAGGTGCAATTTCGCCAACGACAGGAGTGGCAACGATTGTGGGCTGAGGTACATTCGGCGAAGGTGTGTCAACCGAGCATCCCATCACGAATAGACCGGCAATAGACAACCCCCTCAGTCGTCTTCTCATCTTGCACCCCGGACTTTGTTACTCGGATTGCAACGGGCTCTTGGTGAGCAAACTCTGAAGAATAGCCGGCAACTGGTTCGCAGCCTGCCCACGTGTAATCACAGCTGCGAATCCAGCATCGGCGGCCCCTTGCAGACGTTCAGTCGCCACATGCGGGGCGTAGGCCACGGTCAGCGGTTTACCCGTGGTGCGAGTCAGCTCACCAATCGCTGCCAAGTCGAGGTCGGACGCTTCGAGGTCGAGGACCAGCACATCAACCGGTTCAGCCTGGAGCTTATCAATCAGCCCGCGTCCCGAGAGAGCCCGCGTTACGTCACCGCAGACAGTCCCCAGGGCGTTCAGCACCGGGACTCCGAGCATCAGATCGCCGCTAACGAACAGACCGCGTCGTGTGTTTTCAGGCATCAGTTCCCTCGAGTCCAAAGCCCACCGGTTGTATCCGGTGGGCTTGATCACGTCGTTCTATCCAACAACTACTTCTTCACGCGGGCCTTGAATCCGCCAGCGGCGAAGTCCTTTGCGGACTTTTCTTCCTGGGCCTTGGACACGTCGGGATTCGGGGTCGCATCGATCTCGATATCTCCACGCAACCAGTGAACCGCCTGGGTGATCGAATCGAGGTAAGCCGGGTTCACCCACGAGGTCTCGTTATGCCCGAGGTTGTTGTAGTACAGCTTGCCCTCGCCGACCTTCTTGATCCAGCTGACCGGGACGTGGTAGCCCTGGTCGGTGGGAACTTCGCTGTTGGTCGGGCTCTTGGAGTAGTCGAGGCTCATCAGTACGCGGCACTTTTCCGGTTGCCAGTGGCGGTACATGTAGATCTCGTCCTTCAGGACGAACTCGTTCCCGAACGGCTTGGTCAACGGGTTCTGCTCATGTACGGTCAACGTGACCGTGTTCCCGGAGTTCCAGGGGTGGCCGATGAACGTGCCGCCCATCATGTCCCAGTACGGCTCGTAGTTGTGGTACGTATCGCCCGCTGAGTGGAAGCCAATGATTCCGTGCCCCTTCTGCTGAGCCCACTCCTTGAAGAGATACTCCCGGTCCGCTTCTGGGATTGGCAAATCCATCGTGGTGTAGAAGGCCACAATATCGTAGTTCTGAAGGTTCCCCTTATTCACGTCGTGCAGGCAGTCCTGCGTCAGGTCGACTGTGAACAGCTTCGTCTTCTGGCCCAGAGTCACCATGGCGATCTCAGCGGCGGACAGCTCGCCCTGCTTACCGCGTTTGACTGAGCCGTGGCGGAAACCCGCACTCTGGGTGATGAACAGAATCCGCGACGGAGCCTTCTCCTCAGCGGAGGCCAGACCACACACACAGCTGGCGATGACCAGCCCCCACAATACAACGCGACGCAACATCTGAAGCTCCTGCGGTAAGACTGCGGTCACCGGACGCGAGATCGCTTCGCGTCCCTGAATACTCCTTTCTATCGAGTTCCGGCCAGAACCTCCAGATTCGGGAGCGTGTCTGGGGGTGAGTGCGAAAGATCTGGTCGGTCTTGGCCTCTGGATTGGTGGGGAACCACGGAAGCACGGAGAACACGACGAGGCTGCTTGAGCCAATACTGTCTGACTGGGGGCACGAGCTGGCCGACAACCGTGACGAGTCCGTTGTGACCCAGGTGTGAGGAATCGCCTGTGCGTCGTTTACCATGCTCTTCTCCGTGCCTCCGTGAAACTCTGTGGTAAAATCCTTGCCCCTCCTCCCCGGGAACGCCCCACAATCTGCAAGACTTTCTGAGCAAGGCTTGTTACCATTTTCTGTTCGTTCGAAGTGCCCGTTCTGGTTTCCGGGTGAAAGACACCCGTGCAATGAGGTTCTGCCATGGCCCGCAAAGGGGAAATGTTCGCCGGTCTGTCCGTTGCCATCATCACGCCGTTTGCGAACGGTAAAGTTGACGAGGCGGGGCTGCGGAAACTGGTCGACTGGCACATTGCTGAGGGAACTGACTGTCTGGTCCCCTGCGGGACGACTGGTGAAAGCCCGACGCTCGATCACGAAGAGCACGACCGTGTGATCGCCATCGTCTGTGAGCAGGCGAAGGGCAAGATCAAGGTCATGGCGGGCACCGGCTCCAACAGTACCAGCGAAGCAGTCCGCCTGACCAAGGCCGCCGAAAAAGCCGGGGCCGATGGGGCTCTTGTCGTTGGACCGTACTACAACAAGCCGATGGCCGAAGGTTACTACCGCCACTTCGCTGCCATCGCCGAGGCGAGCAGCCTCCCGATCGTCATCTACAATATCCCCGGCCGCACCGCGAAGAACATCGAGGCGGACACGATCTGCCGGATCGGGGAACTCCCGACCGTGGTCGCTGTGAAGGAATCGACCGGCTCAATGGATCAGGCCTCGCAGATCATCGCCGGGAGTCAGCTGAGCGTGCTCTCCGGTGACGACAGCCTCACCCTGCCGATCTTGGCCTTGGGCGGAAGTGGCGTCGTTTCTGTCGTCGGGAACATTGTCCCCAAGGACGTGAAGGCCATGCTCGCCGCGTGGAAGGCAGGCAACGTCGCCGAGGCCCAGAAGTGGCACGGCAAGCTCTTCCCGCTCTGCCGCGACCTGCTCTCGCTGGCCACGAACCCGATCCCGATCAAGGCGGCCATGCAGCGTCTGGGGCGAGATACAGGTGATGTTCGTCTGCCTCTGACCGAGCTGCCAGAAGGGGACCGGGCGAAGCTGGAGAAGACACTGAAGGCCTATGGATTGGTGTGAGTCCCCTGCTTAATCGGTGAATTGTTGATACAGCGAGCCGTTGGCGGTGTTAGACACTGCAAACGGCTCGCTTTTTCGAACGAATGTTAGCGTGACAACACTGCATACCGTTTGTGCCTTACATTTTCAGCCACTCATTACATCTCGGAGCGAAGTCAGCAATTCTGATTCGATAGCCGTGTCTTCGCCAATCAATATGAACATGTAGTCGCGGAACTCATGGAGACCGAAATTCGTACCATTACAGGCGAACCATACCAACTCGGAGATGGATTCATTGTCATGCCATGTCGTCATTAAGAAGCGTTCGTCGGGTGGATCGTAATTTGGGTCAGAGGCAATAAAGGCGTAATCGACCGATGTGTCCCAATTCGTCGCATCTATTCCCCATGCAATCATGTACCTGCAATCTGTTTCTACGAGCTGAGTACTGATAAATGCTTGCTGTTCAGGTGCGATCGAAGGGTCACAAGCCAGAACAACTGCAACATAGGTCGATCCAAGTTTGGGGATCAGTGTTTGATATGGTGATCCCAGGCGCAGGAGCCAGAATCGTCGACCAGCTTGCTGTGCTATCAGTTCCATGACTTGAGTCACTCTGCTACTCAATCAACCATCAACCCTGCCCCAACGCCGCATACCCCGCCTCCAGCACCTTGGCAATCGCAGCTGTGTCGTACACACAGCCGCCCCAGGTGCCGCCACCGGCTTTCTGAAGCATGGCCCAGAGCAGTGTGTCTGAGGGCATCTGCGGATCTGGCTTGAGTGGGACACTCGGGGTGCGTTCGGCGAGGATTTTCGCTCCTTCTTCCGGAGTGAATCGCCGCGTCCCATCCCCAATGAGATTGATCGAGCCGGTCAGGTTGATGCGGTCGACGATGATCTCGATCAGATCGCCGTCCTTGACCTTGCCGATCGGACCACCGGCCAGGGCTTCGGGGCCGACGTGCCCGATACAGGCTCCGGTCGACACTCCCGAGAAACGGGCATCGGTAATGACGGCGACATGCTTTCCGAATGGAAGATACCTCAACGCCGAGGTCACCTGATACGTTTCCTCCATCCCCGACCCCAGCGGGCCACGGCACATCAGGACAATAATGTCCCCCTCTTTGACTGGAACTCCGCGTCGACCTTTGATGGCGGCAATAGCGTCGGGCTCTGATGTAAACACGCGGGCGGGGCCGACCTTGCGATAGACCCCATCGGAGTCGACGACGCTCGGGTCGATGGCGGTACTCTTGATGACCGAGCCTTCGGGGGCGAGGTTCCCGACGGGGAAGGTCACAGTACTCGTCATGCCGCGCGACTTCGCCTTGGCGGGCGACATGATGACATCGTCCGGATCGATGCCGTCCTGCTCCTTGAGCAGCTCGCGGAACCGAGCCCGGCGTTCCGACTTCTCCCACCACTCCAGCAAATCACCCAGTCGAGCCCCAGCTGCGGTCAGACAGTCGAGCTTGAGCAGCCCCAGCGCCCGCAGGTGGAGCATCACTTCGGGTACTCCTCCAGCCAGGAAGACGCGCACGGTCACATGCCCCATCGGCCCGTTGGGCAACACATCGACGATACGTGGCACCTGGCGGTTAATCGCGTTCCAGTCGGCCACCTGAGGCCGACGAAGCCCCGCCTCAAAAGTGATCGCCGGGATATGTAACAGCAAGTTCGTTGACCCGCCCATCGCGGCATGGACCACCATCGCGTTGTGGACTGCGTCTTGTGTCAGGATGTCGGCGAGCGTCTTCTTCGAGTCAGCCAGCCCCACGACGGCCCGGGCCGACTGAACGGCGATCTCCTTCCAGATCTCCTGACCGGATGGCGACAACGCACTGTGCGGCAGACTCATGCCGAGGGCCTCAGCCACCGCTTGAGCGGTCGCAGCTGTGCCGAAGAACTGGCACCCTCCGCCCGGCGAGCCGCAGGCCTTGCACCCGACTTCGGCGGCGTACTTGAGATCGATCTCACCGTGCGCAAACCGGGCTCCGATCGCCTGGGCTTTGCCCGCGTCCTCGCCATCGGTTGGGGGCAGCGTGACACCGCCGGGGACAATGATACTCGGCAGGTTCTTCTGTCCCGCCAAGGCCAGCATCATCGCGGGGAGGCCCTTGTCACAGGTGGCCACTCCGATGACCCCTTTGCGATGCGGCAAAGACCGGATCAACCGCTTCAGCACCACAGCTGCGTCGTTACGATACGCGAGGCTGTCCATCATGGCTGTCGTGCCTTGGGACCGGCCGTCACACGGATCGGAGACATATGCTGCGAAAGGGAGTCGTTCCAGTTTGTCCAGTTCTTTCGCAGCAGCCTGCATCAGCAGACCGACCTCCCAGTGCCCGGTGTGGTATCCGAGGGCGATCGGCTCGCCGTTCTCGCCACGAATCCCGCCCATCGTGCTAAGGATCAGATATTGATCCCGCAACAACTGGTTCGGGTCCCAGCCCATGCCAGCGTTCTGGGTCATCCCGAAGATGTCACCGCTGGGGCTGTCGAGCAGCATCTCCGGCGTCAGCGGCAACTCGCCATCTGGTCCGGGTGCCTTGGATCGCACGTTGTAGGCGGCGGGGGAACAATCAAGCAGGCGGGAGAATGGCATGGTGGGGACCCATCTGTTGGAGTTCGGCCTTCAGGGGGCCTTCCCATGTGTGGAGTGAACACAAGAGAGAGAAGTTACTTGCCGCGCGGCATGACGACGCCGGTATCGGGGCTGGAGGCAGTGGCATAGAGTTTCTTCGGGATGCGTCCGGCGAGATAAGAATGTCGTCCGGCCCAGCAGGCATACTTCATCGCGTAAGCCATACGGAGCGCATCGTCGGCCGATGCGATCGCTGTGTTCAGCAGCACACCATCGCACCCGAGTTCCATCGCCTCAGCGACATCGCTCGCAGATCCGACGCCTGCATCGACGATCACCGGGTAGTCGGGGTCGTTCTCTTTGAGGTATTCAATGCAGATGCGGATGTTGTTGGCATTCAGCACACCCTGACCGCTCCCGATCGGGCTGCCCGCTGGCATGACGGAAGCTGCACCCGCATCCTTGAGGCGGCGGGCAGTGATCGGATCATCGGTGGTGTAGACGAGAACCTGGAACCCATCTTTCACCAGGGCTTCCGTGGCCTGCAAAGTGGCAATTGGGTCAGGCAACAAAGTCTTCTTGTCGCCCAGCACTTCGAGCTTCACCCAGTCAGCGCCGGGGTTTTCGAGACCGCTGAGAATCTCGCGGCCCAGCCTGGCCACGCGGACCGCATCATCGGCTGTGAAGCATCCTGCTGTATTCGGGAGGATCGTATACCGGTTGAGGTCGATGTAATCGAGGATGTTGCGTCCCTCAGCATCGATCAACCGCTCACGGCGTACCGCCACAGTGATCACATCGGACCCGCTGGCCTCCAGGCAATCCCGCATGTCGTCGAACGTGCGGTACTTTCCCGTCCCGACAATCAGTCGCGACTTGAGCGTATGCCGTCCGATCTGGAGGGACTTGTCAGCTGAGAGACCGGTTTCAGACATGAGGGGAAGTACGTTGGGGGATAAAACCGAGTGTGTTGCTGCCCTCACCAACCCGAAGCGTGAGCGAGGGCGAGCCGCTCGTTAGCGACGAAACGCAATTGAAAGCCATCGACAAGCTGTTCCGTCAGACTACCTCGCGAGACAACCGTCACTGCCATTCGCCCTCGCTCACGCTTCGGGGTCGTGGAAGCAGGGCACGCCTCACGAAGTGGAAAAGGCCTCCGTGCCTTATTTACTCACCGAGGTCGGCGGGCAACCTGCTCCAGAAATCGAGCCAGACAGGCGAGCAGGGGATCGATCGTCTGCAGCTGGATCTGGTGGGGCGGTCGCCACTCGAACCACTGGTATCCGGGATGCTCTGTCACATCGATCCGCACATCGCGGGTCAGTCGGGCCAGGAAGATCACCAGTGTCTTGAGTCTCAACTCTCCGCCGCTACGGGCTTCTCGGACTTCATACTGGTGCTCAAACCGAAAGAAGGGATCAAGCTCCACGGCATCGAGTGGTATCCCCGTCTCTTCGTTCATCTCCCGCAGAGCACATTCGACATCGGTTTCACCCGGATCGATGTGCCCCTTGGGAAGATCCCAGCGGTCCTTGTGCCGCATCAGCAGGAACCGCTCTGGGGAATCGGCCATGACCAACACCCCACAGGCTCGCACCTGCGGCAGCGTCTTTTTGACCGCCATTACTGCTTCCCTTCCTCGCGGTTGGACCACCAGGGCAGGGTGATGCCGCCGTCCATGAGGACCGTGCTGCCGGTCATATAGTCACAGTCGCTCGACATCATGAACCGAGCCAGACGCCCCATTTCCTGCGGTGTGCCAAGGCGTCCCATGGGGATCGATGCTCCCCCTTCTTCCAGCTGTTCATCTGTGAAGAACTTTCGCTCACCGGGAGTGTCGATCCAGCCGGGGTGCAGAATGTTGACGCGAATGCGGTGCTTGGCGAGTTCGATCGCAGCTGTGCGGGCCATGTGGTCGATGGCAGCCTTGGCCATATTGTAGGCCATCGCGGTTGGGATCGGCATGTAAGCATGCGGCGAACTGACAATCAGAATCGATCCGCCCTGGCCCTGTTTGATCAGCTGTTGTGCAGAAGCTCGCAGGCCGAAGAACGCGCCCCACATGGAGACATCAATCGTCCGCTTGAAGCCTTCCATCTTGGCAGAAACCATCGGCTCGCGATCGCTATAGGCGGCGTTCGACACGTAGCCATCGAGCGTGCCCATCTGCTTGGCGAAGTCAGCGACCATGGCTTCGACGGCCGACTGGTCGGCGACGTCGCACTTGTGGAGAGAGGCCTTGCGTCCGAGTTTGCGAATCTCTGCGGCAACTTCCTCAGCTTCGCCATCATGCGAACGGTAGTTGATTCCGACATTGGCTCCCGCCTGGGCCATTTCGATCGCACAACCTCGCCCGATGCCCCGCGATGCGCCGGTGATGAGGATATTCTTGCCTGTCAGATCCATAGTTTTCCCTGTCCAACTCTGTTTACGCGCTGAGCGTGCTCCGTTCCAGGGAGCATATGGTGTGTAGCGTACCAGTCTCGGCACAGAGGGACAAACGTCGAACAGCAGCGAGGCGATCTTTGATGTTCGTGAGATTTCGTAGGGAGATATTGTGGCCCTTACGATCTCATTCTTTGGAAAAACAGAACGGTTCCATCAGCATCGATTGAAACGCCTCACCGACGTGACGCATCAGTGAATCTGAGCGTCATTGGGCTATGCCAGAGTTTCGGACGCGATAACTCACTCCTAATTTCCAGTCATCGCCTTTGGGCTTCAGCCACCAGTACTGCTTGCCGACGCATAGCAACGATGAAGCGGCGGAAGATGACGTTCCAAGCGGGCGAAATTTCCTTTGTTCTTCGTTACTTCATGGTGAATTGCCTCACCCCACAATA
>QWOR01000178.1 GCA_003669575.1 Planctomycetota bacterium
GCACTCTCGATCGTGCCGTACCCGGTCAGCATCAGGATGGCTGTCTCAGGCTTGTGAGCGACCGACCATTCCAGCAGATGGAATCCGTCCTGATCGGGCAGGTTCACATCACAGATGACGGCATCGAAGTTGTAATCCTTGATCCTCTCCATCGCATCGCGGCAGGTGAGAGAGGTCTCGGTCCGGTGACCGAGGCTGCGAAGATAATCCGCCATGGCTTCGCAGATATGGCGATCGTCATCAACAACTAAAAGTGAACCGTGATAGGTCATGGGTGCCTCGTTGGCCTGACAGGAATTGACTTGAATCCGCATTCGGCGGACGTGGCGAACAGTCGGGCCAGCGGGCGACCAGCGAAGCAAATACCAGCTCATCGAGCGGCGCAATGCTCCACTGTCCGTCGCCGGGACCGGGTTGGTCACCAAGGCGTCACGGACAATCCCATCGCAGGGAAGCGGCATGTTGCCGATTCACCACAAGGGATCGCGGCCCTCACCACCCGAACATCCACGACCGGGGAGAGGACTCTGCTGGGAGCAACGAATTAAGGGGTAGGCAAACCTACGACACAGGTTGCACTGGGGCAACATCTTTCTGATGCATTTTCGCGACTAGATGGAACGATTGTATCAGGTCGAACGGGCCCCCCCGCCCAGAGTGAGGGAACTCGGCGGCGGAGAACACCTGCTTCGCAAGGCCAGAACCTGACACCCGCAGAAGGGACACCCTGCCTGACCCGCTCCCGAGTGTCCGCCAGCGTTCGAGTGGGCCAGGTCACGACCCGCTTTCGCTGTTTCTTTTCCGCATCATGTTGCCGCAAGGCCACACCCATTGTCGTCGTCAGGTAACAGCCTGCATGTAAAGCGCAAGGTGAAATGCACAGATTTCACAACACTCGCCACTCTTGAACCATCTGGCACACAATTTCCTATACATGTCCTGACCGTTCCGGAACCGGATCGTCTGAACGCGCCCGAAGGGTTCGCCAAAGCCTCATTGCTCAGGGCAACTCATCGCGTTCTCCAGATGAACGGGGAGACATTCTCTATGACCCAGATGCCATTGATCGTCACCAGCAACGACACCGATTTCTTCGACCTGGTTGGACAACAGCTGGGGGACGGCGTCCTTCTGCGGTGTGAACCCACCTTCGAGGAAGCACGCCAGCGGATTGCTCAGCAGCAACCACAGGCATGTATCCTCGATTTGCGATACGTGTACGACGGAGGCCACATCGCTGACCGCTGGATTGATGAGTTCCAGGCTCGATTCACCAATCTCAAGCTCATCATGATCACGTCAGAGGATTGCCCGGAGACTCTGGAACGGCGAGCGGCCTGCACTCCGCTGATCCATCTGAGATCGCCCGTCACAGCTTCACAAGTCGCAGAGGCTGTCAGACTCTGTCGCCCCGCTGAGTCTCAGTCAGATGCCTCTCCCGCAGTCCGCCCCCGCGAAACATTCGGAACCAGCCCGCTGGATGGCATGCTGCGGAAGTTTGAGACCAATTCTCCTCAGCTGAAGAAGATGCTCGAGGACCTGGCGATCGCCGCCGCGCACAATGTGACAATCCTTCTCATTGGGGAAACGGGCTCCGGCAAGACGTTCCTGTCGCGACTCATTCACGAAGCATCACCGCGTCGCAATGAACCATTCCTGCATGTCGCCTGCGGTGCCCTGCCTCGCGAACTGATTGAAGGAGAACTCTTCGGCCATATGAAGGGGTCGTTCACCAGTGCTCATCAGGACAAAGACGGCAAGTTCGTGGCGGCTGGTCGCGGTACGGTACTGCTCGACGAAATCGATGTGCTCGGTCTGGAGCAACAGGTCAAGCTCCTGCGAGTGATCGAAACTGGTGAGTTCGAGCCCGTCGGATCGAACAAGACACTGCAGTCGCAGGCCCGGCTCATCGCTGCCAGTAACCTCGATCTGCAACCGCTGGTCGAGCAGATGCGGTTCCGTCCCGACCTGTACTACCGACTGAGCATGCTGAAGTTTGAGATTCCGCCGTTGCGTCGTCGTAAAGTCGACATCATCCCGCTGGCCAAGAAGTTCATCGCTCAGTTCACGCAGAAGCACGGTGTCCAGGTCCACCGCATCGAAGACAGCCTCCTCGACGCCATCCTCAAGTACCCCTGGCCGGGCAACGTGCGTGAGCTGGAACATGTCATTCAACGGGCGGTGATCTACTGCCGCGAGGGAGTCCTCTCCGCCGAGCATCTGCCCAGTCACATCTTGGCCTGCCAGGCGGGACCATCCAACGACCCGTCGGTCACGATGCCCGGTCGTCAGAGCCCGACCGATGTCACACTCGGTCGGCAGGTCGCTCTCACCGAGCGGGAAATCATCGAGCAGACACTCTTCAAGAACAGCTTCAGCCGCACGAAGACTGCCCGCGATCTCGGCATCAGCCGCGTGACTCTCTACAACAAGATGCGGAAGTACGATCTGCTCAAGGCCGACTGAGCACGCCTGGTCAGTTCAGCCATGTATGCTTGAATCTTGATTCAAGCCAAGTCCCCAGATAGACACCGGGAGAAACAACCTCTCTCCCGGTGTTTTTGCGTTTATCGAGTCGAACAACCCCTGGGAATGACGTGTGGGACTCGAATGTTCCCGGTTCTGGCATACGCTATGATACAGCTTCCGTCCCGTGTCACTGCCGCCTGATCGATGTCTGATACACTCGAAATCATTCCTGTCTGCCGTCCCGTCGTGGGAACAATCCGTCCGCCGGGATCCAAAAGCCTGACGAATCGGGCTTTAATTCTGGCAGCTCTGGCTCAAGGTCCATCCCGGCTATCTGGTGTTCTGGATAGTGTCGACACACAGGTCATGATTGAAAGCCTGCGCCGGCTGGGGCTTTCTATTAAACAGGACCTCTCGGCCAAATTGATTTCGCTGGTGGGATGTGGCGGCCAGATATCCACTCACGGAGCTGACCTCTATCTGGAGAACAGTGGGACCAGCATTCGATTTCTGACAGCCATGTGCTGCATCGGCGAGGGGCGTTTTCGGCTCGATGGGAACGCCCGCATGCGAGAGCGGCCGATTGCCCCGCTGGTGAAGGCTCTGAGCGAAGCGAGTGTCGACATCCGATGTGAGTTGCACACCGATTGCCCGCCAGTCGTGATCGAAGCCAAAGGCCTGCCGGGGGGAGAGTGGGCTGTCGACGGAAATCTGTCGAGCCAGTACTTGAGCGCCCTGCTCATGACAGCTCCCTGTGCCCAGTCGGATGTCACTCTCCGGGTCCGGGGAGAACTCGTGTCCCGGCCCTACGTCGACATGACAATCGCCAACATGAAACAGTTCGGGGCACAAGTCACCGAACCTCAGCCGAATGTGTTTCAGATCACCGCCCGCCCGTATCAGGGCTGTGACTACGACATCGAACCGGACGCCTCCGCAGCCAGCTACTTCTTTGCCCTCGCGGCTGTCACCGGAGGGGATGTCACGGTGCAGGGATTGACGCGTGATGCGTTGCAGGGGGATGTTGCGTTCGTGGATGCCCTGGTCCGCATGGGATGCCAGGCCGAATACGGGTCGCAGTCGATTCGCGTGATCGGCCGACCGCTGCACGGCATCGACATCGACATGAACGCGATCAGCGACACTGCTCAGACCTTGGCGTGTGTCGCTCCCTTCGCCACTGGGCCCACGCGGATTCGCAATGTAGCTCACATGCGGTTGAAGGAAACCGACCGTGTCACGGCAGTCGTGACGGAACTGAGACGGTTAGGGCTGGTGGTGGACGAGCATGCAGATGGAATGACGATCCATCCCGGTCCCCTGAAACCAGGAACCGTCGCGACGTATGACGACCACCGGATGGCAATGAGTTTTTCCCTGCTCGGGCTGCGGCAGCCGCAAATCGTCATCGCCGATCCCGGCTGTACCTCCAAGACCTATCCCGAATATTTCGCAGACCTTGAAACCTTGTGTCAGGCAGCCCGATGAACCAGTTCGATTCCCGTGGCCGTCGACCGCGTGGCCCCTCATCAGGGCCGGGCCGAGGAGGTGGTCCTGCTCCCGACCGGCGCCCCCCGTTTCGTCCCCGACGGCCCCCTTCAACCAATGAGCGTTTCGCCGACGCCCGGGGGATTACGTTTGAAGCTCTCGGGACGTTTGAGAACCGCCGTGCCTTCGTCTCAGACGCACTGGAACAGCTGTTCTATGAACGGAGCGTTCTGCCCTCTGACAAGGGTTTGGCGACCGAAATGTCCTATGGGATCGCCCGTCGAATCGCGACGGTGGATGCCCTGTTGAACGCCGCTTGTTCCCGTCCACAGGACATGGTGCAGGACGGGCTGTGGCGACTGATGCGTATCGGAGCCTATCAGCTGGCATGGCTGCAATCGATCCCCGCCCATGCAGCCATTCACGAGACGGTCGAGCTGGCGCATCGGTTGCATCAGCCTGGCTGGGCAGGATTCCTGAATGCGGTGCTGAGACGATTGCAAAGAGACATTCTGCCAATCGATCAGGCGGGCTGGTCGAGCCAGCGATCGCTGGCGGACCTTGTCGCGAATCCCGACCCGAGTTGGCTGCCACTCCGAGAGGCGAACTCCACCGCTGCCCGCCAGTCCGGGGTAAACAGCCCGGAGCAGCTGCTCATCGAGGGGCTCGCCCTGCGCCAGCCGGTCTTTCCCAACCCGTTCCAGTATCGATCCGCTTACTGGGCGGCGGTCTGCAGCTATCCCGAATGGATGATCGACGACTGGTGCCGCGAACTCGGCGAAACAGCGGCGATCGATCGGGCGTTCTGGTTTAACTCCACCGGTCGGATGTGCCTGCGAGTCAGTACTTCGATCACCACTCGTGAGGCGACCCTGGCCGCATTGGAACAATGTGGTATCGTCGCCACCGCAGGTCGGCTGCCCGAGTCAATCTTGCTTGATCGTCCGGTGCCTGTGTCGGACCTGCCGGGATTCTGGGAGGGGCTGATCAGTATCCAGGACGAGTCGGCCATGATGGCTCCGGCACTTCTGGCACCTCAACCGGGTTGGCGTGTGCTGGACCTGTGTGCCGCTCCGGGGGGCAAGACGGCTCACATGGCCGAGCAAATGCACAATCAGGGACAGATCATCGCCTGCGACTCAACCGCAGAACGACTCCCACTCATCCAGGAAAACTGTGACCGACTGGCCATCGACATCGTCCGCACTCAACTGGTTGGTCTGGATGGCTCAGGGACGCCCGAAGGGCCATTCCATGCTGCCTTGGTCGATGTCCCTTGTTCGAATACCGGCGTACTCGGCAAGCGTCCCGAAGTACGCTGGCGGTTTGTGCCCGGTGAACTGCGGGAATTGATCCCGATCCAGATGCGTTTGCTGCGGACGGCATTGGATCGAGTTCAGCCAGGTGGCCGTGTGGTCTATTCCACCTGCAGCGTGGACCCGCGTGAGAACGAACAAGTCGTCCGCGAGGTGCTCAACGCTTACCCCGCCTGGAAACTCAGCGAAGAACGTTGCCATGTCCCCGGCCATCCCGTCGACGGAGGCTACGCTGCATTGCTCGTTAGCAGCCCCTCCTGACTCGACCAGCTTGGAGAACGAGATCGAAGACTGGCGAGTGTTCTCCGCCGTCCATTCAGTTCGATGGAGTTGTCTGCAATAATTGAGGGCTTGCCCGTGCGATCACGGTTCGACCTCCCTGTTGGCTGCCACGTTTCATGCCCCTTCTGAACATCACTGAGTTGAGTTACCACCTTCGCGGGAAACCGCTGCTCGACTCGATCTCGTGCCGCGTTGAACCCCGTGAGCGGATTGGTTTGCTGGGACGCAATGGAGCGGGCAAGACGACTCTCATGCGGCTGTTGTGCGGAGAGATCGAAGGGGATAACGGCACGCTCGTATTTCACCCGGGAACGCGAGTGGCCCGACTCCCGCAGGAGGTCCCGATGGATGTCCACGGGACAGTGACAGAGATCGTGAGTCAGGGATTTGAGCCCGCCAGCGAAGTCGCCGAGTGGCAGCAGGAACAGCGGGTCGAACAGATCGTCGCCATGATGGAGTTGGAGGGGCAGGCCGCGTTTGAACGTCTTTCGTCGGGGATGAAGCGCCGCGTGCTGCTCGCCAGGGCGATCGTGTCGAAGCCCGACATGCTGTTGCTCGACGAGCCGACGAACCATCTCGATCTCGATTCGATTCAGTGGCTGGAGAATTTTCTCGGTCGCTGGGACGGAGCGTTGATCTTCGTGACCCACGACCGTCAGTTCCTGCGAAAGCTGGCCAGCCGGATCATGGAGATTGATCGCGGACGATTGTTTGACTGGTCCTGTGACTATGACACCTTTCTCGAACGCAAAGAGGCCTCGTTGCAAGTCGAGGAGAAGCAGAATGCCTTGTTCGACAAGCGATTGGCCTTGGAGGAAGTGTGGATCCGGCAGGGTGTAAAGGCCCGTCGGGTTCGCAATGAAGGGCGAGTCAAAGCCCTGGAGCGGTTGCGGATTGTTCGCAGCGAACGACGCGATCGCGTGGGCAAGGCTCGCATCGAGATCCAGGAGGCGGAACGCAGTGGCGCACTGGTCGCGGACCTGAAGGCGGTATCGTTCAGTTACCCAGGCCACACGATTGTCAAATCGTTTTCCACGACGGTCATGCGGGGCGACAAGATCGGAATCATCGGGCACAACGGGGCCGGAAAGACGACTCTGCTGCGACTGATTCTCGGACAGCTGGAGCCAACCGAGGGGAAGGTCCGGCTGGGATCGAATCTGCAGGTCGCCTACTTTGATCAGTTGCGGGCATCGCTGAATGAAGACGCGACGGTCCAGGAAAACGTCGGGGACGGGGCCGACATGATCACAATCAACGGCTCAGATAAGCACGTCATCGGATACTTGCAGGATTTCCTGTTCTCGCCCGATCGGGCCCGGACTCCCGTGAAATACCTCTCGGGAGGAGAGCGAAACCGTGTCCTGCTGGCGAGGCTGTTCGCGAAGCCAGCAAACATCCTGGTGCTCGATGAACCGACCAACGATCTCGACATGGAGACACTGGAACTGCTCGAAGAGCGCCTGGTGGAGTTCAACGGAACCGTACTGACCGTCAGCCACGACCGCGAATTCCTGAATCATGTCGTGACGAGTACGATCGTCTTTGAAGACGGCGGTGTGCGTGAGTATGTCGGCGGGCACGACGACTGGGTGCGCCAGCGGTCTGCTGCACTCGAGTCGGCGGCTTCGGCGTCAGCACTCAAAGTCGAAGCTCCGCCAACGAACGCCTCCGCCCAAGCCCCTCCCGCCAAAACGAGGAAGTTATCGTTCAAGGAACAGCGAGAGCTGGAGCAGCTGCCCGCATTGATCGAGACTCTCGAAGCTGAACTGGCCACCCTGCATGGCGAGATGGCGCAGCCTTCGTACTATCAGCAGTCGGGCGACAAGATCGCTCAGGCCCAAAAGATCGTCAGCGAGAAAGAGGCTCAGTTGCAGCAGGCCTACGTCCGCTGGACAGAACTGGAATAACCCAGGACAGAATCATGTTGCGGATCACGAACGGTCAGCAACAAATCGACCCATCCAATCAAAAAGCGACCGTGGAATCACGGTCGCTGATGTGAGTTGAGTTGTCGTGCGGGATCACGCACCTGGACGGAGTCGGCAGTAGGCCGTCAGAACCTGATAGAGGTCTTCCGTCATCTGGATCTCGTCGTCTTCGAAATCGCGAAGGAAGGCTCGTTGTTTGCGGCAGGCTTCCTGCAGGATGGTGGAGAGTTCACCAAAGGTGATGTTCACCTTCAAGGGCTCGATATCGTGAGACTCGTCATCACCCGTAAACAATCGAAGTCGCGGCTGCATGGGACTTCCTCCTTGATGTCCACCAATCACTTCGTTCGGACTCGTTCCGCCTCTGCCTATCTTCATCGGCGAAAGACGCCGAGGCTCCACAAGGTTTCTCGGCGAATCTTGCCGCTCAGCAGAGGATGGATGCGTAACCCGCAAAGTTTCGCAACGAGCGTCCTGGGGACAGTGGGCGAGTGCCCTGTTCCAAGGTGTCGATTCCAGAGCTGATTTCCCTGAGTTTTGAGCGGAGAAGAGAAGGATGAGTCGTGTGTGAAGGTCCATTCGCATGGTGCGAACAGTCCTTCAGGAATATTTATCGGCATGGCACTGGGCCGACATGAGTGATTTTTCCGATTATGCAAGATGGGAAGGAAATGCGGGCATTTGCTGCTGGCTGATCGATGAAAAAAGCCCGGGGAGCTGAGCCCCCGGGCTTGGATGGATTCAGACGGTCACGTTGCCAGCGTCTTACTTCTTCGGAGCCTTCTCGCGGTCGGCCTGAGGAATGTAAGCCGGCAGCTTCTGGCTGGCGAAGATCGGCTTCATGCGGGCCAGACGCAGGCGACCGTTGATGATCGGCAGGCTGACCATGTCATCGCCGATCAGGGGCCGGGCGTACTTCACAAAGTCATCGGTGACATCGGTACCGCACTTGGTGATCCAGTGATCGGGGAACTTCCGGTCCTTCTCAGCGACCTCAGCCAGCGGAGCCTTGTCGTACTTGACCTGGTAGTTGTCCCAGTCGGTTCGCAGGATCGTGGCCATGTATCCATGCTCGCCAGCGGCGGCCAGAAGTGCGGCTTTCTGGCCAACGTAGTACGACTCGTCGAGGTCGACCACCGAAGCGTAGGCTATGCTGTGACGCTGTTCGGTTCCCGGGACGTTGCAGCGGGCTGCTCCCTTGGCCAGCAGCTTGCTCTTCGACTTGTCATTGAGAGCGTTCGTCAGCAATTGAGCCACGGTGATCTTGCTTGATCCAAAGCTCGCATGGCCGAAGGCGTCGCGGACGATGAACTCTTCGGGGATCGGGAGTCCGTCGATCTGCAGGCCTTCGCTGACCACGACCATGCTGCGACCATGCTTCTTCAGCGACTCGTTGACGTTGTCGAAGATCTGGTCGATGTGGACCTTGCGTTCGGCTAGATAAATCTGCAGCGGCAGCTCACGATTCGGATCAGCCAGCCGCGCAGCGGCGGGGATGTAGCCGATGGCGCGGCCCATGGCCTGCATGACCAGCACGGGGTCCGCCGGGCACGAGCCATTGTTTTCCTCGTTCGCCATCTGGACATAGTGCGCCCAGTAGCGAGCCGTCGACCCGTAACCGGGGGTGTGGTCGACCAGCTTGAACTCGCTGTCGCCGACATCGTTGTCGATCGTCTTGGGGCCGCCGATGCCCACGATATCGAGACCACGCTGCCGGGCCAGTTCGGCCACCGTATGAGCAGTGTGCATCGAGTCGTTACCGCCGATGTAACAGAAGTACCCGATATTGTGGGCCTTGAAGATCTCCATGATCCGGTCGAAGTCCTGGTTCTGCCAGTCCTTCAACTTGTAGCGGCAGGTCCCGATCGAGCCCGCAGCCGGAGTCGTCCGCAGCAGGGCGATCTCATCGGAACACTGAGCCGACAGGTCGATCAACTCTTCCTTCAGGATCCCCTCAATCCCGTGCCAGCCCCCGTAAACGGTGCCGATCTCGGACATCTGGCGGGCCGTTTCGACGATTCCGCGCAATGTGTTATTGATGACAGGAGATGGACCGCCCGATTGGGCGACGATCATGTTCTTGGCCATGGGAGGGGATAAGTCTCTAGGGGAGAAATGGGAATCAGCGGGCCAGCTGCGGAACGCCACAGGATCGGTCACTCGCCGACGTGATGATAACGGACCGGCTGCCACCGTGACAAATCCCCAGATCCCGGAGACCGCGACTGTCTCTGATGTTACGACTCATTACCGCCTGCAATTCTCTGGTTTTGGAAGAGTCTGGAGTGGTTTACCAGACCGGAGTCCCTGACTTGATTCCCTCTCTGAAGTGGGGGACAGTGTGTCATTCCGAACATCCTCCCCACGCAGGTTCCGCTCCTCATGCACGCAAACGTCGATCGTTACGCTCCGTATGGCCTTGTCCGCGATATGCTCGCCACTCCGGATGTCATCCGTAAATTTGATGTTCATCAGATGGCCGATACCGCGAAGCAGATCGCTAAGGCCGGCAAGCTGTTACTGACCGGTGAGGGGTCAAGCCGCATCTTCCCCGCCAAGAGTGCCATCGCCCACGCCCGACGTCAGGGTTGGCCGATTACCCTCCACACCGAAGCAGGTCGTCAGGCCCGCGAATACTCGCTCAAGGACTGGGCGGTATTCGCTCTGTCGAATTCGGGTCGCACCGCCGAAGTCATCGGGCTGTTCAACGAACTCCAGGCGGCTGGCCATAACGACCGCTTTAGCCTGACTGCGTTCGCGGGTTCCAAGCTCGAATCACTCTCCACCAAGGGTTATACCCTCAGCTGTGGTCCCGAGGGAGCTGTGGCGGCGACCAAGAGCGTGATGGAACAGGCGTTGTTTTACCGGGCCTTGCTCGAAGCCGTGGCCGGGGTTTCCACGCTGGAAAGTCGACTCGGCTCGCTGGCCGATGCCGTGAACACAGCGTTGACGGTCGATGTCCCGCAAGAAATCACCCAGAAGATCGCGAAAGCTGGCACCATCTACTGGGCGGGTCGGAACGAAGGGGTGGCCGAAGAACTGACCCTCAAGTCGAACGAAATTACCCGCAAGCCCGCCGATTATCTCGAGGGTACCTATGCGGTCCACGGGATCGAAGAAGTCATGAACCCGCAGGATGTCCTGCTGTGGGTTGATCCCTACGCCGAGTCAGAGCAGAAGTTCGCCGATGTCCTCTCTAGGGGGGTCGGCATGACCATCGTCGCCATCGCCTCTCGCCCGACACAGTTTCCCACGATCCTGATCCCCGAAGCGGGCGATCTGAACCCCTTCGTGCAGATGGCAGCTGGGTGGAACGTCCTCGTCGATGTGGGAATTCAGCTGGGCATCGACCTCGACAAGCCCCAACGTGCCCGCAAGGTCGGGAACGAATTCGTCGGCTAGCCGATTGAGCTTGCGATACATGAGACACGGGTCGGGCTTCTCGAAAATCCGACCCGTGTGTCTTTCTACGGGCGGTAAAGAACGGTCGGCCGGCTCAGCGACTCCCTACGCCAAAGTCAGCAACTCGCCCTTGCCCAGCTCAAGGAAGTCGCCGCAGTAGCGACGATAAGTGGCGTTCATTGCCCCGGCCGGGACTGGAAATCCCAGCTGGGCCAGCGTCTTCAGGTACACTCTCAAAAAGGTCGGCTGATAAGTGCACGCATAGCGGAACGAGGGCAGGATGTCGGGCGAGGTCGCCCCCAGCAGCCCGACCGTGCCGCGTTTCATTCCCGCACCACAGCGGATCCCCGGCTCGCCAAATACGAAAACCGATCCGGCGATCATGTTGACGCCAGCGAAGTCACCGCACTTGCCCCCCACGGCAATCAATCCTCGGCGTATCGAGTTTCCAATTTCGTTGCCTGCATCTCCA
>QWOR01000310.1 GCA_003669575.1 Planctomycetota bacterium
CCACCATTCGTATTGATGCCGAGCGGATTTGTGATCTGCCCTGGCGGGAAAATCTTGTGCGAATCGTGATAGTTATGCATCGCCAGACACATTTGCTTCAAATTGTTGGAGCACTGCGAACGACGGGCCGCCTCTCTAGCTTGCTGCACGGCTGGCAGAAGCATGGCGACCAGAATTGCGATAATTGCGATAACGACCAGTAATTCAATCAGCGTGAATCCGCGTTGATGCTTGGTACGCATCATTGCACCTCTCCTCAAAGCATGGGGACAGTCTTGCGAGAGACTTGTGGGACTTCAGTCAGACTCGGTGAGAACACAGCCCGAAAGGATGTTTGCAACAGTGCCAGAGACGCTGCCCGTTGCAACAAGTGATTGTGTCCTAGTCACTTGGGGCCTGTCAAGAGGTGTCCACGCCGGCCGAGATCGCAGTGTGCGTCAGACGCTCCTGCCAGTTGAGATAACGCTCCATCACTGGATTCGTGGATTATGTCATTCACGTCTCAGCGGCAATCTTCACCCAGTCGCTCGACGACATTGCGTAGAAAGAGTCCCAGTCGGGCTGCGGCCACGACCGCCTGCTCACGGAGCTGCCACATATCGGTCCAGCTGCTGGGACGATTCCACAGGGCGCTGAGCACGGCACCCGCCCGCCGGTAGCCGGTACTGCCAAAGACCGACAGCACCTCCTGCGGCAGGTCCTTGCTCAAGTCGTCGCTGATCACTCGCACCGACATGAAACGGATGTTCCGCTCTGCACAGACTCGGGCCACGGCCAGCGACTCCATGTCGACGGCGAGGGCTCCAGTCGACTCTCCCAGCTGCTGCTTGTCTGCGGCCAGACGGACGATCTGGTCGGTGTTGACGAACTTTCCGACAAAGAGTCGATCCTGCGGGGCCGACTGCATCTGGACAGGGACGCTCAGTCCCTTGCCTTGCCGATCGACAATCGCATTGGCCACCACCAGGTCACCGACCTTCAAATGTGGCTGTAACGCTCCCGAGAATCCGACCGAGACGACCCATTTCGGCGCGTGACCATCGATCAGTGTATTCGTGGCCCGGGCAGCCAGATTTGCTCCCGCTCCCGATTCGACAACCGCGATGCGAATGTCATGCAGCAGCACGCCACTGACATGAAAGCGGTCGCCCACATACGACTGCACGGGTAGACAGCGGCCCACGAATGGAGCGACCTCCATCGATAATGCCGCCACGATCCCGATGTCTGCTTCAGCAGAGTTACGGGAGGGGTCCTGGTCGTCGGTGAATTCGTCTTGGGGCAGGGGGGGCATGATGAGATGCTGGGGAGGGCTCTTTGTCTCGATGCGCCGCACATCCTACTGGATTCGCCGACCGACTCCCATCGACCCGACGGCTGGCGGAATGCCTACATCCGGATCTGGCCATCCCCGTGGACCACATATTTGTAGCTGGTCAATTCGATCAGTCCACACGGCCCGCGGGCGTGGAACTTATCGGTGCTGATCCCGATCTCCGCACCAAGTCCCAGTTCGCCGCCATCGTTAAATCGGGTACTGGCGTTGACCATCACTGCCGAGGAGTCGACTGCAGCGGTGAATTTTCGACTGGCCGCGAGATCATTGGTGATGATGGTTTCGGTGTGGTGTGAGCCGTAGTCGGCAATGTGATTGATCGCCTCATCGATCGAGTCGACCACCCGCGCTGACAGGATCAGATCGAGATATTCGGTGCGGTAGTCCGCGTCGGTAGCCGGTTTGGCGAATGGCCAGGCCTGGCGGATTCGCTCGTCGCCTCGCACCTCCACGCCACGCGCCTGCAATGCCGCCCCAGCTGCCGGCAGGAACCGAAACGCGGCGTCGGCATGGACCAGCAGACTCTCTGCCGCATTGCAGACGCCGGGGCGATGGCACTTCGAGTTAATTAAGATGTCGACGGCCATCTGCACATCGGCCGAGGCATCGACGTAGACGTGGCAGACCCCGTCGTAGTGCTTGATGACGGGCATCTTCGCCTCGTCCATCACCCGCTCAATGAGTGACTTGCCACCCCGCGGAATCGTGACATCAATGTATTGAGGCATCTTCAGGAAGTGCCCGACAGCTCCACGATCCGTCGTCTCGACCAGCTGGACCGCATGGACGGGCAGTCCGCATTCCGCGAGCGTTTCGGCCAGCACACGGTAGATCGCCAGATTGCTGTGCAGAGCCTCTTTGCCGCCACGCAGAATCACGGCGTTTCCACTCTTTACGCACAACGACGCTGCATCCGCAGTGACATTGGGACGCGACTCATAGATGAAGAACACCACGCCCAGTGGGACTCGAACCCGGGTGACCAGTAAGCCGTTCGGTCGGGCGTTGCTGTCGATGATCCCGCCGAGTGGATCGGGCAGGGCGGCGACCTCTTCCAGTGCCGAAGCCAGCTTTTCGATCCCACCTTCGGTCAGCCGCAGGCGGTCAATCGCAGCTGCATTGAGGCCGTAACCGGGGGCCGCTTCCAGATCGCGGGCATTCTCTTGAACCAGAGTCGATGTCGCTTTGCGCAAACCCGCAGCTGCCTGACGAAGCCAGTGGTTCCGTCGTTCCCCAGAGACGAGGGCCAGTTCGCGGCTGGCTGCTCGAGCCTGCTGTGCGACACGCAGTGTGTATTCCGAGAGGTCGTTCATAAGCGGAGTATTCGTGCTTCCTCAGAGAGTGTCAACTCGCTCCCTTATCACTCATCGAGAGCGGCAGGTGTCCGCCTGCCGAGGTGCCGAGTGTACCCACCGGCGCCGATCTTCAGGTTCCCATTTATCCCTTTCCAGACACCATTCCTGGCCATGTGGTTCCCTGTTGCCGCTAGGCATCATGCACCTCAGCGACGGCATCATTGGCTATCTCTTGCCTGATTCAGAAGTTACGGCTGATCTCCGGGCCTGGACGCTTCACTCGTGTTGCCCTTCGGCATCATCATCCCCAAGGCAAGTTCACCATGCCGTTCAAAATCTTGACACCAATTTGTGTTGGCGTAACGTGATTCTGGGGTTGAGGTAACGGAGAAAATGCGGGCGGCGGATCCGCCTCGTTCGCCCTCTGTTTAACAACTTTGGCACCCCACCTGCATTAGCTCCTTCCAACATGCGACTCAGCTCTCTCAGCCCACCATGGGCAGCCTGTCGCTGTTAGCATTCCCAGGAGTCGAAACATGTTGGTCCTCACTGCACTCTGGAAAGATGAAGCTGGTTTCATCGTTTCCGCCGAACTCGTCCTCGTCGCGACGATTGTTGTCCTCAGCTTGGTCGTTGGTCTCTCCGAAGTCGCCAATGGCGTCAACGAAGAACTCGAAGATGTCGGCTCAGCCATCGGCAGCATCAACCAGTCCATGCGTTACGCCGGAGCCTGCGGCCACAAGGGCTGGATTGCCGGCACCTGCTTCGAAGACGGCCCCGATTTCTGCGACGGCCAGAACGACATCACCTGCGACGGACACGTCCGCGCCGAAGGCCAGGGCAAGTACTAATTCACAAGACTCTCTCGGTTCTCTCTCTCAACACTCCCGTCGAAGTTCGACGGGAGTGTTTTTTATTGTTAATCGTGTCATGCAATCAGCTGTCGTTCTCAAAAAAATATTTGATATTATTCATAATCCCTTTAATCCTCTTAATCTGCGGACAAGTTTCTCCGCTCCCTGACAGAAAGCAGCTCCCCAAATGTCCATCACTGACCCTCTGTCTTACGCCGTAATCGGAGCAGCTATGGAGGTTCACCGACAGCTTGGTCCCGGGTTTCTGGAATCCGTCTATCAGGAAGCTTTGGCCATCGAACTCTGTGATCGAGGGATTTTATTTCAGCGGGAAGTCGCTATTCCGGTCCTCTATAAGGGGAAAACCTTGTCTGCTCAGTTTCGTGCGGACTTTGTTTGCGATGAGCGGCTGATTGTCGAACTCAAGGCGATTTCCTCGGTTTCAGGAGTTGAGGATGCGCAGGTTCTGAACTACCTGAAGGCAACTGGATATGAAGTGGGATTGCTCTTGAACTTCGGAGCTATGTCATTGCAGCAGAAGCGTCTCATCCGTCATCGAAACTGGGATGCAGCTTCAGAAGAAGGGGAGTGATCCACAGATTAAGAGGATTATCGCAGATTAAGCAGGGGGCGAGGCTTCTGCAGAGCGGCTTGGGGAAGCCAGCGTCTGACTAGCTCGCGGCTCATCAAGGGCTTCGTCCACCCGGGACAGTGTATTAGGTACTACGCCCCGATCAGTTCGTACTTCACGTTACGTTGACGTGGAGTATACCCCGCATCGGTGATGCAGCGTTTGATCGTGTCGAGGGTCAGACTGAAGACAGTGCCCGCCTGGGCGACGACGTTTTCTTCGATCATCAGGCTGCCCATGTCGTTGGCTCCGAACATGAGGGCCATCTGTCCGATCTTTTCGCCCTGGGTGACCCACGAGGACTGGATGTTGGGGATGTTATCGAGGTACAGCCGGGCGACTGCCTGGGTCTTGAGATACTCGAACGCACCTGCTTCGGGAAGTTTCGACATATCGACGCCGCCCGTCCGGCCATCAACAGCATCCTTGCCGAACCACGGGGCGACCTTCGGAGACTGGTGCGTCCAGCAGATAAACGCCGTGAACCCGTGCGTCTCGTCCTGCAGGTCACGCAACCGGTCGAGGTGTTCGATCCGCTCTTCGAGGGTTTCGACATGACCGAACATCATCGTGCTGGAACTGACCCCGCCCATCTTGTGCCAGACGCGGTTCACATCCAGCCAGCCATCGCTGAGCACTTTGCCGCGCGTGATCAACTTGCGAACCCGGTCGACCAGAATCTCGCCGCCGCCGCCGGGCAAGCTGCCGAGACCAGCTGCCTTTAATCGCTCCAGCACCGTTTCCAGTGGGAGCTTTGTCATCTTATGAAAGTGATAGATCTCGGGCGGACTGAATCCGTGGATATTGACCTGCGGGAAGCGGGTTTTCAGGGCTCGAAGCGTGTCTTCGTACCACTCGAGCGGGAGCTGGGGATGCAGCCCCCCCTGCAGGAGGATCTGGTCGCCCCCCAGAGCGACGGTCTCTTCGATCTTTTCGTACAGCGTTTCGAGCGGCAGGACGTACGCTTCCGCGTGGTTAAATGGCCGATAGAACGCGCAGAAATCACAGACTGCCGCGCAGACGTTCGAGTAGTTGATATTCCGGTCGATGTTGTACGTCCGGATCGGTTCGGGGTGCAGTCGCTTCGTGACTGCGTCCGCAGCTGCGCCGATGGCGGTCAGGTCATGAGACCGCAGCAGTTCAACTCCTTCGGAGGAAGTCAGCCGCTCGCCGGCAACGGCCTTATCGAGGATGCGTTCGATCTGGGGAGGAGTGCGGGAAATCATGGCAAAAGGTTCCTGGGAGGAGAACTCAGCTCAGCGTGAGTCCTCACTCCGCAGTTTAGAAGATGAGGGCGTCACGACCAAGCAGACACGAGGATTCCCCAATGTCAACCGTCGCTGGCGGAGTTGCTTAACCACAAAACCGTGGCTTCTACGTGTTGCCTCGAATGTCGTCGGGCTACCCATCCGACCGCTGGCATGCACGGATCACTCGACGATTTCAGTGGAGTCAGGTCGATCGCTTACGCATTGGGGGCCTGACTGTTGGAGGCATCTGTGTCGCTGGGAGAAGGCTTCTCGACTCGAATCTGGCTGCTCCGCATTCTTGATTAAGCGGTGATTCCTGACTTTCTCGCAGGGCGTTTGGGCTCCAAAAGTACCAGCCGATTAATCGCTACAACCGCTAAAGTCGATCAATCGGAGATGCCTGTTGTGTTTTCGGAACGCGATTTGTGGAAAGTCGTTCGTTTGCACGTGGGACTCTCGACCTAGGTTAAGACTATGGGAAATACGGGCTTGTTCTCCTGTTTCCCGAAGTCGGAATCGCCCATGTGGCCCAACATCTGGGCAGCAAAGCACTTCAGTCCTATGTTGATGCAGACTCCATCCACGAACGACCTGGTATCGTCCGCTCCGCCGGAACGACCGAAGGTGCTTGTTGTGGATAACGAGCGGTTGCTTCTCGAATACCTGAATCGCATCCTCTCCAAAGGTGGGTATGAGCCGATTCTGGCCAGTAGCGGTGTCGAAGCTCTTGAGATTCTGAAGCACACGACACCCTCTCTGGTCATGCTGGGGGTGATCATGTCCCCGATGGATGGATTTGATGTCCTCCGTCAGATTCGGCTGACCCATCGCGACACAGAGCTTCCCGTTCTGATGGTGACCGGCGACTCGGATCGCGAATCGGTCATCAAGGCGTTTCGAGAGGGCGCGAATGACTATCTCACCAAGCCTCTGGATTCAGAGCTGATTCTGAGTCGCGTGCTGCTCCAAATTCGGCTGCACCGTTCTTCGGTCGACCTGGCACAGAGTCAGGAGCGATACCGATTGGCCGCCGAGGGGGCACGGATTGGTCTTTGGGATTGGGATGTTCCGCGACGGGAAGTGTTTGTCTCCAGTCGGGGAAAGGAACTTCTCGGCTATTCCGATGATGAGCTCCATTACGACTTAGAGACCTGGACGAATCGTGTTCACCCGAATGATCTCGGGCTGTTTGAGTCACTTTTGACACGGCGCAGACCTGACGACCGCGAGCGATTCGAATGTGAGATTCGAATGTTGCATCGCGATTCGAGTTATCGCTGGATTCAATGTTCGGGAGTGGTTCAAACCGATGAACAGGGTATTCCGCGTCGGTTGGCAGGATCGCTCGCTGATGTGACGGAGGGTAAGGTTCGCGACGTACTGACGGGCCTGCCGAACCGTCTGCTGTTTGAAGAACGGCTCGAACGTACCGCCAAGAGGGTCTCGCGGAACAAGAGTGTGGCTGCAGTCCTGTTCCTCGATCTGGACAAGTTCAAATACGTCAATGACACGCTGGGGCATGAAGCGGGTGACCAGGTTCTTTGCCATGTCGCCCGCCGTCTGGAGCGGTGCTTAAGCGAGTTTCAGACTGAGGGTGGGGATCCGACTTCGGGGAACTGTATTGCCCGCCGTGGAGGGGATGAGTTCACAATCCTCGTTGATCCCTCTCCGCAACTGGACGTGGTGCAGAGAGTTTCTGAAAAGATCATCGCAGTGCTCTCGATGCCCATCGTACTTGGGAATCGTGAAGTCACCATCGGCGTGAGTATCGGCGTCAGTTTCCTCGACTCGCACCAGAATTCGCCCACGGAGGCCATTCACCAGGCCGATACTGCCATGTATCACGCGAAGACACATGGGCGCGGTTGCTACCGGATCTATGATCCCGGCATGCAAGCAGTCGTCATGAGCCGGATGAATCTGGAGTCAGATATCCGACGGGCCTTGAAGAGTGACGAGTTCTACGTGATGTATCAGCCCGTGGTCTCACTGGAGACCGGGGGAATTGATGGTTTCGAGGCACTCTGTCGCTGGAACCACCCTCGCGGAGAATCCGTCGGGCCGGATGTCTTCATCCCGATTCTTGATTCATTAGGGCAGATTGGACACCTCAGAGATTATGTACTGAAGGTGGCCGGACATCAGATCCAGGCCTGGAACATAATGCTGGGGCGAACTCGGCCGCTCACGGTCACTTTGAACGCATCCACCCGCGAGTTCTCCCAGTCGCAATTTCATAAACATCTGCTGGAGACGATGAGGGAGTTTGATGTCGACCCGTCCATGATCCGCCTGGAAGTGACCGAGGGCACTTTGATGGAGAATCCCGGTACGGCTTTGCAGTGCATCCGTGAACTCAGAGCCAAGCAAGTCGGTGTCGGTCTGGATGATTTCGGGACGGGCTACTCCTCTCTCGCCTATCTGCACCGCCTGCCGCTCGATCTGCTGAAGATCGACAGCTCGTTTGTTCAGTCCATGCATCGTGGGAACGAAAGTTACGGGATTATCCGTAACATCGTCTCGCTGGCACGCGGG
This sequence comes from Planctomycetota bacterium, assembly GCA_003669575.1. GTDB lineage: Bacteria > Planctomycetota > Planctomycetia > Planctomycetales > Planctomycetaceae > TH-plancto1. The sequence continues at coordinate 7,902 of QWOR01000310.1, forward strand.
CTGAAACTCGATATCGTCGCCGAAGGAGTGGAGACGGCTGAACAGCATCAACTGCTGTATCAGCTCGGGTGCTCTCACGGTCAGGGGTATTACTATTCCCGGCCGAAGCGGGCCGAGGAAATTACTCCCTGGCTGCTGTCGGGGATGCGATTGACCCCTGATATTGAGAGTGTCCATCACGGAGAGATGCTGGGCATCTCTCAAAACGAACTCGACTCTCTATTGCAGTGTCATCCACAGGCGAAAGAGCCAGTCGCTCCCTTGACGCTGCAATAGCGGACTCCGTCACGAGACCACCAGATCGACTCCGCGAGAGTTGCATGACTCCCACGAGGTTGTTGCTTGCTGATCCAATAGATCGTCTGCACTGAGTTGTTTTGCACTCTGGACTCTTGTCCGTCACACTACCGGCTGTTTCCTTTTCTCCAGCTGTGACTTCCTCGGAGTGTGATTCGTGCTGCGTCATCGCCTGATTCATCCGCAGATTAACCAGATCATCGGTCGTGCGGGCCACCACTCAAAGATTCTGATCGCTGATGGCAATTACCCGGCCTACAACACGTTGGGACCGAATGCGGAACTGGTGTGTTTGAATCTGATGACAGGGCTGGTGAATTGCTGTCAGGTCCTGGAGGCAATCCTCTCCGCCATCCCGATCGAGGCGGCCAACACGATGGGGATTCCCGCGGATGACCCGTATGCCAAGCACGGCGAGCCGCCGATCTGGAACGAATTCCGCCAGATCCTGAAGCAGTCGACGCCCGGACTCGACATCACTCCAATTCAGAAGTGGGACTTCTATGACGCCGTGGCCAGCCGAGATCACGTGTTGACGATTCAAACCGGAGAGCAGGCCTTGTGGGCGAATCTGCTCCTGACGGTGGGCGTGCGACAGCCGGGTGAGTAGTCTCGTCGCGGTCTTGTTCACCGGGATGCTCGCTCAGCTCACGGATTCCGTTAAGGACGTTTGATGACTTTCGGCGTATTGAATGCCGCGATGCTCCTGGGGCTGTTGGCAATGGCGCTGCCGGCCCTGGCGCATCTGATCAGTCGTCGACGGTTCGATGTCGTCTCGTGGGGGGCGATGCAGTTTCTCCAGCTGGGGCGCAAGACCCGTCGGCGGATCCGGCTGGAAGAGTTGCTGTTGATGTTGCTGCGAATGGGAGTTCTGGGGTTGATCGCCCTGGGGATGTCCCGTCCGTGGGTGAACGGGGGCTTCTTCTCCCGATTCACGGGCAAGGTGAGCCGGGATGTGGTGCTGGTGATCGACGGTTCCTACAGCATGGGCTGGAAGGGGCCGGTCTCCACGCCTCATGCCCAGGCCATCCAGTGGGCGCACAAATGCATCGACACCCTCCGACCGGGTGATACTGTCAGCCTGCTCGATGTCAGAGATCAGGTGCGTCCCGTGATCGATGTGCCCTCGGGTGATTTTGATTATGCACGGACGTTGCTGGATCAGCTGGCGCCGCCCGCGGGTTCGTCCAATCTGGCACTGGGAGTGCGGCAAGGGCTCCAGATACTCAACAAGTCGACGAATGTCTCGCGCGAGGTTATCGTCCTTTCAGATCGTCAGAAGCTCCCTTGGCGCTCCGATGATGTCTACCATTGGACTCGCATCGAAGATTCGATGAAGCAGATGTCAGTTCCACCCCGCGTGTGGATCATCGACGTGATCGAAGAGGTGAACGACCGGGTCAATGTCGCCGTGGGGCGAGCTGAGCTGTCACGAGTTCTGACGGTGCCCGATTTTCCGATCCGCGTGCGTGCTGCGATATCGCAGACCAATCCCGAACCCCGGCACGTCACGGTCTATTTTGAAGTCGATGGTCAGCGGCTGCCGGAGAAGTCGCAGTCGCTGGAGCTGACCGCGAATGGGGAGGGCTCCGTTGAGTTTGAACACCGTTTCCCGGACACAGGCAGCCATCTGGTCAGCATTGTCGTCGACGAAGACAATCTGCCCGGCGACGACCGGTCCGATGCCGTGGTCGAGGTCGCCGATGGAATCCCGGTGCTGGTCGTCGATGGGGACCCCCAGTCGGACCCGACTCGCTCCGATTCGTTCTTCGTCGCATCAGCGTTTTCGGCAGTTCGAGACACTCCCTGGGTCCGGGCTGAGACGATCAGCTGGCTTGAGTTCAACTCCCAGTCGGTCAAGGGCAAGTCGATTGTCTGGCTCCTGAATGTGCCATCATTGACGGTTCCCCAGGGAGAAGCCCTGGCACAGTTTGCCGAGGAAGGTGGGACGGTCATCTTCGCGGCAGGCGACAAGTGTCAGGCTGGCTGGTATTCCGGGTTGCCCGAACCGCTGATTCAGAAGCTGGCTCCCGCAAAGTTGATTGAGGTGCAGTCGGACACCGACTTGAAGCTGGGGGCGATGCGACTCGATGGCGAAAGCCTGAAGGCCCCCTGGATCGAGGGGTTTCGTTCCGAGCAGGGCGTCGACCTGACCTCAGTGCGGTTCGCGAAGTGGTGGAAGATGGAGCCGATTGCGAATGAGGCTCCCGTGATTGTTCCCGGTGAGTCACCCTCACCATCTCCTGCATCTCTGCCAGCGAAGCCCGTTAAAGCAGACAATCAAATCCTGGCCAAACTCGAAAACGGGCTGCCATGGATCATTGAGAAGCGGGTCGGCAAGGGAGCTGTTCTTCAACTGGCGACACCACTCGATTCGGATTGGTCGACCCTGCCGAGCAAGAATGATTTCGTTCCCTTTCTACACGAAATCGTCTTTGCCTTTTCGACGCAGAAGTCCCAGCGCAACGTTGAATTGGGGGCACCGCTCATCCTCGACGAGGCTCCACTTGGCGAGCTGATCGTCAAGGGACCGGACGGGCACGAGTCTCGGACCCCCACTGTCATTGAGGGGGACCGACGTACCGCCCGCTACGCCCAGACCTCTCTCCCCGGCCTGTACGAAATGCACTCTGCAACTGGGGCAGGCAAAGTGGAACGCTTTGTCGTGAACTTCGACCGCCGCGAGTCGGATCTGGCCTCACTGTCTCCGCCTGAACAGCAAGGCCTGACCGAGAAAGGGCTGGCATTTGCGGCCGATGTCGGAACGATCGAGAAAAACGCAACGGATCATCAGTCACGAGCGGAGTTCTGGTGGTGGCTCATGCTGATTGTGCTGGGGATGCTTGTTTTCGAGGTTGTGATGACTCGTCGACTCGTGCAGGGCGGGCATATCCTGGTTGATCCTGAGGCCGTTTAACGGTCTGTTGAGTCGGAAAAACGCATTCGACCTTGCTCCGATCTCCCCTTCGCACCCTATACTTGCGGGCATATGTCCATCGCATCGGACCAGAGGTGTTCGCTCCCTCTTGTTCCCCAGGGCCCGCGCGGCAAAATCGAAAGTCACGATGTCCGAGTTGA
>QWOR01000121.1 GCA_003669575.1 Planctomycetota bacterium
ACTTCCTGCTGAAGTCGGTCATCATGCGGTTCGAGAAGGATGGCGAGCCGCTCCCCAAGCAGCAGCTGTTGTTTGATGCTCCCCCATTCGAGCAGAAGACGCGGGGGCAACACCTGCTGAAGATCGAACAGTTCTCTTTGGAGCCGGGCAGGACGCTCTCGTTCTGGCTGGAGGCGAAAGACAACTTTGAACCGTTTGGTGACCGCCTGCACAATCTGACCCGCTCGCCGAAGATTACGATCACCGTGACTGAGCCGGTAACCCCGGAGCAGGCAAAACAGGAACTCGCCGACCAGCAACAGCAGGCCGAGCAGAAAATCGAAGCTGCGGAACAGGCCGCTCAACCCGCCGGTGAAGAGAACGCGTCCGAACAGCCACAAGAGCCCGCCAACGCAGAGCAGAAACCAGCTGACCAGCAGGACAATGAGCCTCAACCCCCACAGGGTGACCAGCCTGCCGAGACAGAGAAGGAGCCGATGACTGGCGACAACGCCGAATCGGAGCCAGCGACCGACCAACCACAGAATGGGGAGGAGGCCGAACAGAAGCCTGCGCAGTCTCCGTCAGGCAAGCCGCCACGAAATCAGCCGCAGCCCGACTCAAATGGAGAGGGGCAGGCGAATCCGAGCGAGTCACCCACCGACCAGCCTCAACCGAATCCCAAGTCGGAAGGTCAGCCGCAATCGAAGCCGTCTCAGCAGAAGCCCAGCAAAAATGGCTCGCCCCAGAGTGGAACTGAGCAGAGCGGGGCCGAGGGGACTTCGCAGAGCGGCCAGCCGCAGGAAAAGAATGCCTCGCCGAACAACCGATCGGCCGATCAGCCACCGCAGAAGAATTCAGCAACTCCCAACTCCAAACCACGCCCCGACAAGGCGTCGCCCGATGAGGCTCTGGAAAAGCTGATCAAGTGGCAGAGAGAACGCGAAGAGCAGGAGTCGGCCAAACCCCAGCCCGCCGACTCGAAGCCGAACGAACCGTCAGCGGACCAGGAAAACGCCGGTGAATCCCCGTCCGGCGAGAAAACACCCACTCCCAAGAACCCATCGAAGTCGTCCGCAGGGAAGAAGCCGGACTCGACCGCAAAGGGAAATGACGCCAAGTCTTCGCAGTCTCACGAGGCCGAAGACAATCCATCCAACGAAGACACCACGACGGACGGTGAGACGCCATCTTCCACCCAGGGAAAATCGTCTGACTCGAAATCTCAAACGGGCAAGAAGTCCAATCCCGGGGAGATGAACGACCAGGAGAAGACCGAGCCTCGATCGGAAGGCGGTTCTCCGAACGACAAGGGGGAAGAGGAGCGACCACGTCTCGGTACAAAGAACGACAAGAACTCGACCGATCCGACGAAGCCAAATCGGCAGGGCGAACAGGGGGGGGACCCGCTGAAATCCGATCCGATGAACTCGGACGCTGAAATGCCCGAATCGACGCCACCACGCACCAATACCGATGATGCGTCGATGGATGACTCACAGCCCGCCAAGGGGAATGAATCGAAGACCCCTCAGAAGAACAAGGCTGGCGACAAGCCCGCACAAGACCCGCAAACCGCGGATGATGAGACTCAGCAAGAACAGCCTGGGGAGAAGATGGCTCCGAACGCCAAACCTCAGGGGCAGGATCCGCAGGCTGACCCGGCGAATGAACAGCCCGGCGAAGACACCCCCGCCCAGCCGAAGTCGACTGACAACAAGCAGACGAAGGAGAAAATGACTCCTCAGGATCAGGCAGATCCCGATCAGAAGCCAGGCGATGCAGCGCCTTCGGAGGATTCACCTGAGAACTCAGACCAGACTCCGGGCGAGTCCTCTGAGATGAGCGAAAACACCTCTGAACAAAAGCAAACCCAGTCGGGGCAGGGGAGTACCAAGAAGAAATCTGGTGAGGCGAAGCCTGGTGAACAGGAATCCGGCGAGCCTATGCCCGGTGATGCACAGTCCGAGAAGCAGCCAGCAGACGCCACTGGCAAGTCCTCGCAACAACCAAAATCGAATCCCAAAGGCAGCGCCCCACCGAAAGACAAGCAATCCCCCAAACCTCGCGATCCGTCCACGGGTGAACCGACGCAGGGTGACGATGCGAACAACAACTCAGCTCCCAACGACGCCAGCCCGAATGCCGAATCCCCCAATGCGGACTCAGGCATGCCGGGTGACTCGCCTTCCAGCGAAGGACCACCCAGCGAGCAGGGGACCCCGAGAAAGAGCAGCTCTCCGTCGAAGCCTCCCTCCGCGGGTGGCAAGCCGGGCAAAGGGAAGAAGTCAGAGGGATCGTCTGGCGACTCAGCGAGTGAAGGCACTCCCTCCGAGAGCGAAGGCACCGATTCCTCACCGATGAATTCGGAGAGCGGTCAGCAGAACTCCTCTGCCGATCCGCCATCGGGCAAATCGGAAAAAACGCCCAAGTCCGGGAAGCCAGAAGGAAAGCCGAAGTCCGGCGCCGCTTCGCCCAAGCCTGACTCGAACGAGTCGAGAGAAGAAGCTGGCGAAGGCTCCGAGGAATCATCGACGGAGTCGGGATCAGCTGGCGGCAAACCAGGCTCCGGTGGCAATCAGCAGAAACCAGAAGGGGCTCCCGGCGACGACGCAAATGCCCCCCCTGATGATCAGCAGGGCGATGCGAAATCGCCGCCACGAAAATCGCCGCCCAAGAAGGGTGCCGCCAAAAAGGAAGGTGATCAGGGAGCCCCGTCGAACCCGCAGTCGGGAGCAGAACAGAACCAATCTGGTTCCAAATCCGGGGGCAAATCTTCCGGCGAAGGCGAGCAAGGACAATCGGGGGCTGAGTCCTCCATGGATGGAGGAGAGCCCAATCCGAATACCCGTTCGGGTGTGCGATCTGGTGGGGCGCCCCCGGCCAACGGGACGCAGGGTGAGGGCTCTGGCAAGGTGAGTTCACCGGAGGAGGAGGTCGATCTGGAGAACCGCAAGAAGGCGGCCAGCCTGGCTCTCCGCGAACTGGAAAAAGAACTCAGCCGGGGCAAACAACCGCAGGAACTCATGGATGAGCTGGGATACTCGGAGCAGGACCTGGAAAAATTCCTGCAACAATTCGACCAGGACCTGAACCAGGGCGCCGATCAGCAGACTCCAGAAGCTCAGGCTCGGCGACGGCAGTTTGAAGAGCTGCTTAAGGGGATCGAGGTCGGGGCTGAGGGAGACCTTCGTTCTGGAGGGGACCAGCCTCGTAACGCATCACGGAGTACCGGTTCCAACCGCCGCTCGACGCCGAAGAAGTACGAGTCCTCAGAAGAGGCCTTCCGGAAGCGGATGCAGAAGGGAAAATAAGCTGCGCCGACCTGTCGAAACGTCGCTCCGGCTGCGACGCCTTAAGCTGATGTTTGTCACAGCAGCCCAGCGTGATTCACAGCGACAGGCTATCTTGATCCCTGATCGCCGCGTTCGCTTTCCTCGAGTTGAGCCTTGAACTCATCACGCTCTTTGCGTGTGACTTCCAGATCAAACATCAGATACTTGATGTCGAGTCGCAGCTGTGCCAGGGCGTCCTGAACAAGCATCAGGATCCGCTTACGACGCTTGAAGCAATCGACCACCTGAGCATAAGGATCGACCAGTCGATCGTAATGGGGGTCCTGCAATGTGGCGATGCGCCGACCGAGTTCGAGCAACTCACGAGGAACGTCATCCTGCTCGGCGGGAAAGCGAGAACTTGCGGACATGCCTGACTCCGGAACCTGCAATGGGGATCTCCACTCGCGAGACGATTCTGCGTCGACTGTTGCGGAAATGCAACAAGGCGACACAAGCTATTTCCCAATCGACACTTACGCATTTCTTCAATCTATACGATCCATCATAAACACCAAGTCACCTCTAAAAATCGCTCTTGGAGTCAGCTGTAACTTGTTGTATAAGAAGGAGTTGAGCATCGCGGCATGACTGCCACCCACTCGAACACGTTCGTAGGCCGAGACTTAAATCTTGTCCAACACTTTCCATGCAGATTCGAGGAAAGTGGCCCAGTTGTTCCGATTGTGCCGAGCAGTACGGTCGTCGATGCCCGATGAAGAGGAATGATGGCAAGGATGCCTCGACAAGTGCCTCTGACCAGCAGACGGTTTGAGGGTGTTGTCGTACGCGATGGAGCGCCAGTTTTGTCAGCGGATCGACATCAGAGCACTCGACCGGTCGGGAAACGCTTTTGCGTTCCGCTGTTCGTATGGGTCTGCTTATGTTGGCTGACCAGCGGGCTCCCTGCGGAAGACTTTATCGAGGGCTTCGAGGGTGACACTCCCACCTGGAGATTCCTCCGCCACTCATCTCAAGCAAAAGTCCTGCAGCAAGTCTGCTCGAACGATAATGCCCGGACTGGCCAGAAGTCCGAATCGCTGGTTATTGAAACCTTTCCCAATGACCAACCTGTCGAGCTGATTTATAAACTGCCTGCTGCTGTCAGATTTGACGAGTTGAAATCGTCGGTCTGGGTCTGGTCCGATCATCCGGGTATTCAAGCTGTTGTCAGGGTTCAACTGCCTAACCAGATTGACCCGCGAACCGGCCAGGCACTGGTCTTCTCCGTGTTCGGTGACATCCATGGCGGAGGAGGGCAGTGGCAGCGACTGGAAATCGACCTCAGTGATCGAGCGTACAAGGAGACGATGCGGCGTGTGCGTAGCGACCTGTCTCGCCGTGTCGGAACCAATAAGCTAAACGAGCAGGGGGCCTTTGTTGACCAGATGTCCCTGCATCTTGCCACGGTTCAGAAAGTCCGCTGGAATATTCGAATAGACGATCTGGAGCTGTCTCCTGTTGTTCCTCCTCAAGCAAATTCTCTGCAAGAAGGAGAATCGACCCAGCGAATCCCGCCTCGCGTCCGTATCGGAGACGACCGCGTCCTTCTGGATGGCCAGCCATTTTTTCCGTTGATCATCCCCTATCACGGTGAGTCGACTGAAACTCTGGCCCATTCAAGCGTCAATGTCATCTGGGTGCCTGACTACACCGACCGAGCCCTTCTCGATCAGTTGTCGGACGCTGGGCTGGGGGTGATGGCGACTCCCCCCCAACCTGATTTCGAAACGGCCACTCCCGACATGGTCGGTCTGCTGCCGTTCAATTCGAGTACCGATCCCATCCTTCTCTGGATGCTGGATGTCCAGATCCCATCATCACGCCTGCAGCAGGCTTCTGCCTGGGCCGAGATGGTCCGTGACGCGGATCGCCAGAGGTCCCGCCCGATCATGGCGGATGTCATGGGTAAGGAGCGGGAATTCCATCGCGAGTTGTCGCTGGTCGGAGCCAGCCGAGCGATCCTGCACACTTCCAAAACTCCTCAGAACTACGCGGCGACCCTCGAACATCGCCAACGCATGGCACTTCCCGGGAAGCCGATCTTCACATTGATCACCACCGAACCCGCGGAGGAACTCCTCGCCTCCCGACCAGCTCGATCCACGGCTCCGATCGTGGAACCAGAACAGATCTGGATGCAGACAAACATCGCCCTGGCGGCCGGCTACAAGGGAATCGGCTACCTCAGCTTTCACTCGCTGGAATCAACGGAACCGGGTACCGAAGAGCGGCGTTTGGCCATTGAACTGGCGAACTATCAGATCCGACTGCTGGAGCCCTGGCTGGCCACGGCCAAGGTCTTGCAGCAGGCCCGCGTGCAGGTCGCCCAGGACAAAAAGTCATCGCAACGCTCTCCTCTGCTGTCCCGCTGGGACGTCCGTCCAGGAAGCGAAGATCTTTCACCTGCGGGAATCGCAGCACGGCAGATACAAGCCACAGTTCTGGAGTGCGACCAGGGACTGATGGTGCTTGTGAACTGGCTGGAGGACAATGCCCAGTACCAGCCCGGTCGGATGTGTGCCAAGGATGTGCGGATTCTGGTCAATCGTGACGTCGTCCAGGCCTGCGAAATGACCACGACGGGCCTGCACCTGCACACACTTGGCCTCACCCGGGTTGCTGGCGGAACCGAGGTACTGATCAAGGATCTCAATCAGTCGACTGTCATCCTGATCGCCAACGATAACCAGGCCAAGGACGCCCTGAACTCACAGATCGCGAGAGTCCGTCCGATGGTCTCGGAGGCCTGGTCCAACCTCGCCCGAGCCAAGCTGGAACGAGTTCGCGATGTTCATCATCAACTGGTTCAGCTTGCACCGCCGGTCACGAATGCGGAGCCCGTCCTGCGGGAGGCCAGCCAATTGGCAGATCAGGCCCAGAAGGCACACGAATCGGGTCGATTCGGCGAGGTCGAACGGCTAGCGAGAAGCTCGATGGCCTACCTGCGCGACCTGCAGCAGACTCACTGGAAGATCGCTACGGGACGAGAAACTTCTCCCTCCGCCAGCCCACATACGATCTGCTTTCAGACGTTGCCCGATCACTGGAGAATGAAAGAGGCCCTCAAGAAGTCGACTCATGTCAGCGACAACCTGCTCAAGTCGGGCAACTTCGACGATACGGATGCCGTCTTTGTCAGCTGGAGGAAGACTTCAGATCTGCCCGAGAACGCTTCGATCTCAGCCACCGCTCTGCTTGTGGGTCCCCCCGAGAACTCCTGTTTGCAGCTAAACGCAGTCATGGCCCGTGGCCGGACGATCGCAGGAACACTGGAACAGTCTCCCGTCACCATGGCCAGCCCCGCATTCACGGTTTCGGCCGGAGACATCATTCGAGTTCAGGGACGCATTCAAATCCGCAAACCCCTCGAATCTACGACTGACGGATTGCTGATTTACGATTCGCTGGTCGGAACGACTGGTGCGCTTCGTTTTACAGAGCCCACCGCTCATGGCAGCTGGCAAGATTTTGAATTCTACCGCGAGGTGGCACACTCAGGGGAGATGCGGATCTTCTTTGAACTCAAGGGATTGGGAAATGTCTGGTTGGACGATTTGAGAGTCACTGCCACACAGGTCGACGGCCCCGAGAAATCTCCGAACAACGAGCCCCCCGAACCAAGGCGTCTTCCTACAAACGAAGGCAAGTAAATCGAATCCCACACGAAAGTTGCGGGGTTTATGAAACAATCATGACATTTGTAAGGGTCAGGAGAGTGATTTCAATCACACTCGCTACGTACGCGACATCACGCCGATAGATAGTTAGCTCATGAGGGAGATTTCAGTGATCTCCATTTATGCGTTTACGTGTTGCTGCTCCGTTCGCGAGTTGCATGGGGTCCCCTCGAATGTCTGAACTTCGGGACATCCTGTACGTCGACGACGAGAATTCGAATCTGGTGGTTTTTGAAGCCACCTTTGAAGATGATTTTAATGTTCATACCGCCCACAGTGCCGTGGAGGCCCTGGAGCTGATCGATCTGCTGCCGATTCCTGTGGTGATCGCGGATCAGCGCATGCCCGATATGACCGGTGTCGAGATGTTCTCCCTGATCCGCAGGAAGCATCCTCACATCCAGAGGGTCATTCTTTCCGGTTATGCCGAATCTGAGTCGATTATCGATGCGATCAACCAGGGGCAGGTCTTTCAGTTTGTCCGCAAACCCTGGCAACGACCGGAGCTGTTGTCGGTCATTCATCGCGCGATGGATGCCCACGACATGGCCATGGAGAACACGAGCCTGATGCAGCGATTGCTCGTGACAGAGCAGTGCGCCCTGCTGGGACAGGCGACTGCTGAGATCGCCCACGAGATGGGGAATCAGCTCAATCTGCTTCCGTTGGTTGAGTTCATTGAAGATGAATACTCGCATGATACACAGCTGATGCAGCTGGCAAAGATGGCCCGTGATTCGCATGAACGACTGTTTGCCCTGTTAAACGAAATCAAGGGAGTCGTCCGCCAGGAAGGGACTGAGTTCTCGCTCCAGCTTGTCAGCCTCGCGGACGTGGTGCGTGAGCTGCTCTCGTTCCTGCGATTCAATCGAGACATTCCGGCGTCATCCATCGTGGCCGATTTGCGTTGCGATCCCGTGATCCTCGGGAACAAGCTGAAACTGCATCAGGTGCTGCTCAATCTGGTGAAGAACGCGCTCGACGCAATTCGTGATAGACCCAATGGTCGCATCGCCATTCACCTCGGCTGCAACTCGGAATGTATCCAGCTGAGTATTGCTGATAACGGAATCGGGATACCGCCCGCAATTCAAAGCAAGATCTTTGATCCATACTTCACCACCAAAGGCAAGCAGGGTAACGGCCTCGGCCTGGACTTGGTGAAGCGGCTCGTCGAAGCCCAGCATGGACGTATCCAACTGCACTCTGAACCGGGGAAGGGGAGTGAGTTCACCATCAACTTCCCGATCATTGCTTCCCCTCCAGTACAGCAGATCAAACTCGCGGAAGCCGGGCATTGACCGCACCGCATCGTGAACTGCGATCGACCGAAATTTTGATATCCCATTCGACATCCAGCCCATTGTTCCCGTTGTGTCGTCCGGGTGAAACGAACTGACGCCAATCATCGCAGGCCCAAGATGTCAGCGCCGCTACCCCTGGGAATTCAGGCTCGTTAAAGTGTAGGTTCAGTGATTTTAATCGCTGTGAAACCTCACTGGAAAGCCTGTTGAAATGTCTGCTCGTCTGATTGATGGGAAGGCGGTTGCCGCCGAAATCCGAACACGCATCGCCGGTGAAGTGGCATCATTTCTTGCCCGCACGGGGAAGGTGCCACATCTCGCAGCTGTTCTCGTCGGCGACGATCCCGCCAGCGCGGTCTATGTCCGGAATAAGCAGACAGCCTGCGAAAAGGCAGGACTCAAGAGCACGCTACATCGGCTCAGTGTAACGACCACGACCGAGCAACTGCTCGAGTTGATCGCGCAGCTCAATGCGGATCCCGACACGCACGGCATTCTGGTCCAGCTGCCTCTCCCGGCTCAAATCGACTCCCAGCATGTCCTGGATGCAGTCACCCCGCTCAAGGATGTTGACTGCTTCCACGCCGAAAATGTGGGACTGATGGTTCAGGGGCGGCCACGCTTCCTGCCGTGTACCCCCAGCGGGTGTCAGCAGCTTTTGATTCACGCCGCTGTCGAGACCGCTGGCAAGCACGCCGTTGTGCTGGGACGGAGCGAGATCGTGGGCAAACCGATGGCCATGCTGCTCGTGCAGAAGGGGCAGGCTGCGGATGCCACCGTCACCATCTGCCACAGCCGAACGCAGAATCTGGCCGAGATTGTGAAACAGGCCGACATCATCATTGCTGCGATCGGCAAGCCACAGTTCGTGACGGCAAACATGGTCAAACCGGGCGCGACTGTCATCGATGTGGGGATCAATCGGGTCGGCGACAAGCTGGTCGGCGATGTCGACTTCGACGCTGTGAAAGAGATCGCCGGAGCCATCACCCCCGTTCCCGGTGGAGTCGGACCGATGACGATTGCCATGCTCCTGCAGAACACTCTGCGAGCGGCCCAGATCCAGGTCGGAGCCAGCCAGACATGATCGTACTGGGGATTGACACGTCCGGAATGGCGGGCAGCATCGCCCTCATGCGGAATGGCGAGTTACTGGCGGAACGACAACTGGCCCAAGCGGGGCGCCGACATGCGCGGACGCTCGTCGCTGAGCTGGCCAACCTGTTTGCGGACTGCGGATTACGCACGGATCATTGCGAAGCGATCGCCATCAGCGTCGGTCCCGGCAGCTTTACGGGGCTGCGGGTCGGTGTCGTCTGTGCCAAGACTTTCGCTTACGTGACGGGATGCCAGCTCACCCCGGTGGATACATTCGAGGCAGTCGCGGCGGGCGTGCCTGAAAGCGTGAACGAAGTCGCGGTCATCGACCTGGCTCAACGAGGCGACCTGTTCGTTGGCGAGTACCAGCGGCAAGGCGCTCGCTGGCAGCGAGTCGGCGACATCACGATCCAGCCGACCGACGCCTACGCTGCGGCGCTGAAGCCGGAACGGAAAGTTGTCGGCCCGGGACTCGGACGGCTGCGGGGGACGACCTTCCCCGAATCGACCTGCCTCTCCACTGTGTTCGACATTCCAGCTGCCCGCCACGTTGCCTCCATTGGGACCAGACAACTCGCAGCCGGGGTGACAGTCGACTGCTGGAGCCTGGAACCCTTCTACCTGCGCCGCAGTGCTGCGGAAGAGAAGGCGGGCGTTAAGGTCGTGTGATCCGGCCACCACGAGCCACTTGGCTCTCTCCACTGACAATCAGAGTCCTGAAAACCTTCAACGCGAGACCACTGTGCGGATTCTGCTGACCAACGACGATGGAATTCATGCTCCCGGACTGCGAGCCCTGCGTGATGTGTTGAGCGAACTCGGCCACGTCACCACAGTGGCACCACTGACCGAGCAGAGCGGGGTGGGCCACCGGATCACATATCTCCACCCGATCATGGTCAAGGAGATCTTTGAACACGGCCAGCACTATGGCTGGGCGGTCGATGGCAGCCCAGCCGATTGCGTCAAACTCGGAGTCCTGGAGTTCAGTGGCGGGCGTCCCGATCTGATTGTCAGCGGGATTAACTCGGGGGCAAACATCGGGATCAACGTGCTCTATTCAGGAACTGTCGCCGCAGCCATTGAGGGGGCCTTTTTCGGCATCACTTCGATCGCCGTCTCGATCCAGCAGACCCCCAAGGTCCCGTCGGACTACCCACAAACTGCCCGCTCCGTCCTGCCTTTGATTCGTCGCCTGCTGGCAGACTTCCCCCAGCCTGGCAATCTGTGGAACATCAACTTCCCGCCGACCGCTGACGAACCGCCGGTCGGAGTGCGGTTCACCTCGATGGGAGTGAAACGACACGATGACACAATCGAGAAACGCATCGATCCACGCGGTCGCCCCTACTACTGGAGTGGTCTCGATCCACTGCGCAACCACGCTCTCGAACCGGGAACCGATGTTGCTGAGCTGAAGCGACGGTACGTGACCATTACGCCACTACATTTTGACATGACCAATCACGAGCTGCTCAATACAGCCGGGCAGGGAGACTGGCCAGTTCAATCATCCCCACAGCCCGGCGAGTGATCTGGCACCTCGTCCAGCATCGGCTGACTGCACTCTGCATGTGCGTGACTGTCCATCACGCCGACCAGCGCGCCGTCCCGCACACCACCGTGACATGACAACTCATTTCCACGAATGGGACTGTTCATCGATTTTCCAACTGACTCCACTGGAATCGCTGCTCATCTGCGAAGTTAGACAATCCCTCACCTCGCTTTGAAATTTACCGGTATGCTGTGTGCGGATGGTCTACGCTGGATTGTCGCACAGCCCTTCTCACAGGACGTTTTGTGGTCTTGGCTGTCTCTTGGACGCGCGCTCGGGAGATGTTTCGTTCATGTCTACGAAAAGTCGTTCT
>QWOR01000257.1 GCA_003669575.1 Planctomycetota bacterium
GTTGCAGCCCCGTCAGGACGACGCGATCGGTCGCACTGAGTCCGGAGGTGATGACGCGCTTCTCGCCCTCCTGCCAGCCGACTTCGATCGAGCGATATTCGATCTCGTCCGTGTCGGTGACAACGTACACGAACCGGTTCCCCTGATCGGCGACAAGTGCCTGTTCCGGGATCAGCAGGGCTTTCTGCTCCGGCCCCAATGGGACTTTCATGCGGACAAACATTCCCGGTGTCAGCAGACGGCGATCATTGGCCACTTCCACGCGGGCCCGCAGGGTGCCTGTGCCCATGTCGATCTGATTGTCGACCCAGTTGATACGGCCCGAAAGGTCGTACCTGGTTTCTCCGGCAGGGGCCACGCCCACGATCTGTTCGCGGTCGGGGGCCTCTTTCAGGACGCCCTGGTCGACCATGCGCCGCATCGCCAGGACGCTGCGTTCGTCGTACTCGAAGTAGGCGTAGATCGGATTCAGCGAGACGATGACCCCGAGTGAGGTGTTGTCGGCCTGGACCAGATTCCCCGGGTCGACCAGTCGACGACCGATCTGGCCCGAAATCGGCGCAGTCACCTTGGTGAACTCGACATTCAGCTTCGCCCGATCACGCATGGCAACCGCAGCGGCCTGACCAGCGGCAGCTGCGTCGACTTCAAAGGTCAGCCGATCGATCTCCTGTTGAGTGGTGGCTTCGGACTGCTTGAGACGACGCAAACGATCGAGCTGAGTTTGCAGGCGTTTGACATCGGCCTCCCGCTGTTTGACGGTGGCAACCGCTTCAGCGAACTCTGCGAGGTAAGTGTCGTCCTCAATTTCGAACAGCACGTCGCCCTGTTTGACTTCGGCTCCGTCAACGAAGTTGACCTTCTCCAGATATCCCGTGACGCGGGCTTTGAGTTCAACCGTTTCCGAGGAGACAGCACGTCCTCCGAACTCTTCATACGGAGTGACAGCAGCCTCGACGGGATACACGAACTGCACTGCAGCCGGAGGTGGGGGGGGCGGAGGCGGAGCTGGCTTTTGGCAGCCGAGAAATGCCAGAGGTGCAAATCCGCACATGAGAAGATGGAGTCGCATCAACACCCGACATCCTCGAAAAGCCAGTGAAAACGCATCTCTCATCGATTTGTGCTTGAAAAGTCGCTCTGAATCAAGAGAATGACTGACTGGTCAGTCATGATCAGATTCTAGTCATCTCGTGACAAAGTTCAATCTTGTTTTACGGGTGACCAACGAATAGAAACGGATTCATGTCCTCGTAATCCACTGGGATTTCACGTGCCGATCGGCCCCACAACTACCGACGTTCGAACGCAGAGAAAGAACGACCGCCGACGATCGATCGTCGAAGCGGCGGCTCGCTTATTTGCCGAGCACGGGTTTGCAGACTGTGACATGGAATGCGTGGCTGGGGATCTCGGGATCGCCAAGGGAACGCTCTACCTCTATTTCCCTGGCAAGGTCGAGTTGTTTCGAGCCTGTGTCGACTGGGGCATGGCCGAAATGCAGAGGGTGGTGTTTGAAGCTGCACAAGGTGAACTGCCCCCCTTTCGTCGATTGGCCCGTTCGATCCGGGCTTATCTGGAGTTCTTCGATCAGAATCCCCAGTACGTCGAGCTGCTGATCCAGGAGCGGGCCATGTTCCGTGATCGGAAGCGGGGGACGTATTTCGAGTACCGCGAGGGAATTCGCGCTGACTTCCGCAGTATTTATGGACAGCTGGTCGCGGATGGAACCCTGCGAAACGACCTGCCGTTGGATCGCCTGCTTGATGCCGTGGGGGCGATGCTGTACGGCACAATGCTCGTTAACAACGCGATGGGGCGCGCGATCTCCTCGGACGAGCAGTACGATGCCGTGATGAACACGGTATTTGGTGGCCTCGTCACCACCGCCGGCCAAGAGAAGCTGCGAGAGACGCTTAAGCCGGTGTAGTGGTGGTGGCTCACGCCTGATGGGGCTTACTTGACATCCATGCCTTGTCTCGCCGCCATGCAATTCGAGTGTTCTTCGAGGGATTCCTAGGATTCGTCTTTCCGCAGCTCAACTTCTATTTCAGTTACCGCTTTCCGACGCTGACCGCGAGTCTCGGAACGCAATTCGCTTAGAATGCCCAGACGAGCAAACCAGCTGTTATCCCCACGGGTTTGCCCGGATGTTGCACAACATTCGGGCAGAGTCACTGATTTCTCGCGCTCACAACCAGTCACACCCGGAGAGAATCCTTGCATCAGTTTGATCCGATGACGGCGGAAGGTCGTCGTCTGTCCGCCGACGCCCGGCGTGAGCCGAACAGCAACTGGAAACGCTGGGGGACCTACCTTTCTGAACGCCAGTGGGGGACAGTGCGCGAGGATTACTCGACCGATGGCCGGGTGTGGGGGCACTTCACGCATGACCAGGCGACCTGGCGGACTTACCGTTGGGGCGAAGATGGTCTGCTCGGGTTCGCCGACCGGCAGTGTCGGCTCTGCTTTTCGATTGCACTGTGGAATGGCGTCGACCCGATGCTGAAGGAGCGGCTGTTCGGACTCGCAGGGCACGAGGGGAACCACGGTGAGGACGTCAAAGAATGTTACTTCTACCTGAATGCGACGCCGACCCACTCCTACTGTAAAGCTCTCTATAAGTACCCCCAGGGAGAGTATCCCTATCAGCAGCTGCGCGACGAGAACCAGAAGCGATCTCGTGGCGAACTGGAATACGAACTGACCGACACCGGTTTGTTCGACGAAAACAAGTACTTCGACATCTTCGTGGAATACGCGAAAGCCCAGGCCGACGACATTCTCATCCGGATCACGGTCCATAACCGGGCCGATCAGGCCGCCAAGCTCGAACTCCTGCCCACACTCTGGTTCCGCAACACCTGGTCATGGGAGAGCGGATATGAACGGGATGTGCCCAAGCCCAAGATCCGTCGTGAGACCGCGAATCAGGTGATCGCCGAGCATGCAACGCTCGGTCACTATCGGTTTCAGGCGGATATCGATTCCACGGGCAAATCTCCCGAGTGGTTGTTCACGGAGAACGAAACGAACGCCTCACGAGCGAAGGGCAAAACTGACGGGGTTCAGTCTTGCGCGAAAGATGCCTTCCACCAGTACGTTGTAAAGGGGAACAAAAACGCAGTCAGTAAATCCGCGAGCGGTACGAAGTCGGCTGCCCGCTATCAGCTGAATGTTCCCGCGAACGGTAGCGTCACGGTTCGTTTGCGTCTGACGGATGACATGATTCCGGTCACGGAACCGTTTTCCACCGAGTTCGATCAGATCGTCGAGCAGCGAATCGCAGAGGCACAGGAGTATCTCTTGACGGGGATCGCACCCAGCCTGAACACCGATGAGCTGCGCGTCCTCCAGCAGGCGAACGCCGGGCTGATCTGGTCAAAGCAGTTCTACTACTATGCGGTGGCAGACTGGCT
The DNA here is from genome assembly GCA_003669575.1 of Planctomycetota bacterium. Taxonomy (GTDB): domain Bacteria; phylum Planctomycetota; class Planctomycetia; order Planctomycetales; family Planctomycetaceae; genus TH-plancto1. Next base: position 3,420 of record QWOR01000257.1, read on the forward strand.
CAAGGAGACGCCCGAACGAATTCATGCGTCGGAGTATGTCGAGCGGACCCGGAATGAAGGGTGGACGCACCTCTTCAACCGCGACATTATCTCGATGCCCGATAAGTGGGAATACCCGTGGTACGCGGCGTGGGACAGTGCGTTTCACATGATCCCGTTTGCCAGCATCGATCCCTATTTCGCCAAGGAACAGCTGCTGCTGTTTCTGCGTGAGTGGTACATGCACCCGAACGGGCAGATCCCGGCGTACGAATGGAACTTCGGCGACGTGAACCCGCCGGTCCATGCGTGGGCCTGCTGGCGCGTGTATCAGCTGACGGCGCGGACCGGGCGCCCCGATCGAGAGTTTCTGGCCCGCTGTTTCCAGAAGCTGTTGTTGAACTTCACCTGGTGGGTAAATCGCAAGGACGTGATGGGGCGGCATGTGTTCACGGGGGGCTTTCTGGGTCTCGACAATATCGGGATCTTCGACCGGTCGAAGCCGCTGCCGACGGGCGGCCATCTCGAACAGGCCGACGGGACAGCCTGGATGGCGTACTACTGTTCGAGCATGCTGTCGATTGCGTTCGAGCTGGCCGACGGCAATCCCGCATACGAGGATATGGCGTCGAAGTTCTTTGAACACTACATGACGATCGCCACCGACATGAACTCGCACGGTGGCAGCGGGCTGTGGGATGAAGAAGACGGTTTCTACTACGACCATTTGAACGTGAACGGGCAAAGCATCCCGCTGCGCATCCGCTCGATCGTCGGGATCATCCCCCTGTTCACTGTCGATGTGCTCTACGAGCGGGTCATTCAGCAGCTGCCGGCGTTCCGCAAACGGATGGAGTGGTTCCTCAAACACCGCCGCGACGCCATCAACTCGATGACCTATATGGAGAAGAACAGCTCCGGGACGCCGCTGGAGGGGATGCGACTGCTGGCCATCCCGACGCGGACCCAGCTGGAGCGCATCCTCAAGTACGTGCTCGACGAGGAAGAGTTCCTCTCGCCGTTCGGGATTCGGTCTCTCTCGAAGTATCACGCGGAACATCCGTTTGTATTCCATGTGAACGGGACTGAGATGAAGGTGCAGTACGTTCCCGGCGAATCGGACAGCGGGATGTTCGGCGGCAACAGCAACTGGCGCGGGCCTGTGTGGTTCCCGTTGAACTACATCCTGATCGAGGCGTTTGAACGGTATCACCAGTTCTATGGGGATGACCTGCTGGTCGAGTGCCCGACCGGCTCGGGAGTCATGATGAACCTGAAGCAGGTGGCTGACGAACTCCGCCGCCGCCTGTCGCGACTCTTCCTTGCCGATGAGACGGGTGACCGCCCCTGCTACGCGCGCGGTGACCGCTTCGTGAACGATCCGAACTGGTGCAACCTGGTGCTGTTCTACGAATACTTCCACGGCGACACCGGCCGCGGCCTGGGCGCCAGCCATCAGACCGGCTGGACAGCACTGATTGCTCCGATCCTGGAGCAGGTTGCGAGAGAGCGGGCGATGCCAGTGGAGGGGGAATAGAGTCGCTGTTTGTCACTGCAGGGCGAACCATCAGTGACACCACAGCGTTATAGATCAGAGGCTCTCGAGTAAGTCAGGGCATCGTAGTCAGTCTCGAACTGACGTTATCCGAACATGTATGACTTAGCGCTTTGCGAAATCGCAAGAACGGCAGGGTGTTTCAGACGGCGTTCGGCTGAAATTGCATGATACCGCTCGCGGATCGAGGGGATCTCGCCGATGATTTCAACTTCATATTGTCGACAGATCTCCTCGCGAATAACGAATGGAGCTGCAAAGAGCCCTTCACCCGCCTGGCCAAACACCTTTAGCAGCGCGCTGTCGTCGAACTCCGCTCGAATCAGCGGCTTGAGATTCTCATCATCGAGCCAAGTGTCGATGGCACGGCGTAATGGAGACGCCCCGCGTTGCAGGAGCAGGGGGGCCCCGTCAAGAGATTGTGGAAAGCGAGGACGGTACTTCCGGGCTAGCACCTTGACTCCGAACAGGCCGATGGTGGATTCACCAAGTTGGTGATTGAACGCTCGTATCCTCATTGCTCCGGTGACCGGGGATTCTGACAATACCAAATCGAGATTGTGCAGGGCCAACTCGCCCAGAAGCTTCTCCAGCGAATCCTCGACACAGATCAATTGCAATGGCTCGGGCATGCGCAGTGCAGGTTCAAGCAGGCTCTTGGCGATCATCTTGGGGAGAGAATCCACGATTCCGACAGCAAAGCGAATCGGCTTTCCCGTCGGACGCCCTTTAATTGTGTCGAGCATCTCACCGCCCAGTGAGAAGATCTCGTCCGCATATCGATAGACGGTTCTGCCGATCTCCGTCAGTTCCAGCGTGCGCCCAGATTTCTCAAAGAGTTTGACGCCCAGTGCGGACTCCAGTTGTCGCAGTTGCGTGCTGATGGCGGGCTGGCCCAGATGGAGCTTCTCACAGGCCCGGGCAATCGTCCCTTCCCGGGCGACGGTCCAGAAGTACATCAGGTGGTGGTAGTTGACCCAATCCATGTCAGGACTATACATCGATATTATCAATGAGACAACAAAGATAATTCGATTTGTTGAATGTGACTGATTGGAATAGAGTCATGGCATCAGTCGTCGGGGGAATATCGAAACAAAAGGAGAACGCCATGGACCTGTTCGCCTCTTACGAGGCTCGTCGCGACTGTGCGATTCGTGCCGGTCGAGAAATTTCTGATGATGGAGCGGAACCATCCAGTCGTCGGCTGGATCGAGTCATTCTCGCTATCGAGTCGTTGTCCGAGATTCTTCACGAAAGATACGGGATCGGCCTCGATGAGATCCTGGAACGGATGGACGAGATCGACTTGCGGGATGGAAGACTCGACGGACGTCTGGCTGGACGGGTGATTTCGTGCCCCGCATGTGATCGGCCAAACAGTCGGCTCGCGAAAACGTGCGTTTACTGCGGCCACAGGCATTCCACGCCGCTTTTCACGGGCTGACAGACGACAGGACGGATCATCGAATATGAACACTCATGTCCGTCATCAGAAAAGTCACCAGGCAACATGGATGGAACAGTACTGTCTGTTGCATTGCCACTTGTCCCAGAGGGCTTCCCTCGAAATCGGAGATTCAACATGCTGATCGACGTCGTTCATCGAAATGTGCGAGTCACGCAGGAGCAGAAGGAGTGGATTCAGCGGCGAATCGACTTTGCCCTGAGTCGATTCGCGAGGCGAATTCGACGTGTCTCGCTGATCTTCAGCGACATTAATGGAGCTCGCGGAGGTGTCGATAAGAAGTGCAGAATCGTCGTCACTCTGAGTCCTCAAGGGGAGATCATGATCGACGAAACGGCCGTAAACATTGAAGCAGCAGTGGCGGTTATCTCCGATCGTGTGGCCCGTGCCATCTCCCGGACTCTGGAGCGACGGCAGGACTTGCATGTGCCGCGAGAGCAGACCATCAAGTCCGAGTATGGTTCTGCAGCCTTGTGATTCATTTATTGCTGATCGGCAGCCAAAGCGTGGGGCAGCGGGGATTGACCACCCTGCGGTCACCCCCGTCTGCTCCATGTCCGGCTGGCGTGATTTTGACCCGTTCCTGGATGATATGAGAGCTAGGTTACTTCGTGGAAACCACAGTTTGGGCTTGGATTGGTTTTAACGTATTCATCCTCGCCATGCTGGCGTTGGACTTGGGGGTGTTTCATCGGCATTCACACGTTGTGAAACTCAAAGAAGCTCTGATCTGGAGTGGCGTATGGGTCTTGCTGGCGATGGCGTTTGCCGTCGGACTGTGGCAATGGTCCGACCCCCGTAGGTCACTTGAATTCATTACGGGCTACCTGATTGAAAAGTCTCTGAGTGTCGACAACGTTTTTGTCTTTGCAGTGCTGTTTGCATCTATGAGAGTCCCCAAGCACTGCGAGCACAAGATTCTATTCTGGGGCGTCTTCGGTGCATTGCTGATGAGAGCCGGGATGATCTTTGCTGGCGTGGCACTGATCGAGAGGTTCCACTGGTTGATCTACCTGTTTGGGGCTTTTCTGATCTTCACAGGGATCCGGCTACTGCGTCCTCGTCCTGGAGTCGTCGATGCTCAGTCACACTGGGTGGTGCGGCTGTTTCGGTCTATGTTTCGTGTAACACCGGACTATGTCGACGATCGATTCATCGTTCATCGCGAGGGAAGACGATGGGCCACTCCTCTTCTTCTTGTGCTTGTTCTCGTCGAAGTAACGGACCTGATCTTTGCAGTGGATTCGATACCAGCAATTCTGGCTGTCTCGAAGGACTCATTCGTTGTCTATACTTCAAATGTGTTTGCGATGCTCGGGCTGAGATCGTTGTACTTCGCGCTCTCGGGCATGATGGACAAATTCAGTCACCTGAAATATGGGTTGGCAGCGGTTCTGGTATTTGTCGGATTCAAAATGCTAGTTGTCGATGTCGCTCCGATCCCGATCTCTCTGAGTCTGTTTGTGGTCGCTTCGATTCTCGGAACCTCAGTGGGGTGGTCGCTCTGGACACCACGCGTGAGTGTCGTCGTGAATACAGATACCACCAAAAGCGTTCAGCGGTTGTAATCATCAGTTAGTAGGGAATCTTCCAGCAGAACGTCCCTTTCAGATGGCGCGGGCTTGGTGGCGATCCAGATGACGGTGTCAGCGACTCGGGCGGGGATGAGGGGACGTGGGACCGCCTACGGATGCGCGGACCCCAGACAGGGCACATCGAGTTGACTGTGAAGCGGTCGACACCCGAATACTTGAGTGTCCGCGGGCTGTAGTTTAGTGGGCGCATCACCCTCCCAGCCAAGGCGTTAGAATGGCGACCGCTCCAGTTTCTGGAACTTGTCGCTGACATCGCCCGAGAGGTCGATGTTGTCGGGGTTGAGGGAGCGTACGGGGGAGCCCGGGGCGAGGTCGAACTTGTTGAGGTCGGCCCAGATTACATTGGGGCTGGTCGTCAGCTCAAAGTAATAACGTTGTTGCGTCAGGTTGCTGACGGTGCGGTACTCGGTGTTGTAGATTCCAAACCCCTTGTAGGGGGCACCGAACGGGACCGAGACATTCCGAACAATCGCGAGAGAACTCGCAACTGCCTCACGCTCGTTCTTCGGATCGGGCAGGATCGCGGCATAGTAGGCGACCCGCTGGAACCGGTCGGTTGCCCTCACGTTACCGGGGAGCGGGGTGTCACTGCTGGGGTGCGAGAAGTCATGCTGCTTCAGCAGTTCCAGCTGTTGGTCATAGGTCGGATCGTTGGTCATGATCTGGAACTGGCGTCCGTGGTGGACGACGGGCTTCCCGCCGATGTATTCAACGATGGCCGAGTCACCGGTGACATCCTCGATCGCCATATGGATGTTGGCCTTGTGACCATGGGCCTCAACCATGACGATCTGGATTGCTTCGAGAGCTTTGAGGGCCTCGTCGACGGTGCTCGTGTTATCGAGCAGATACTGAGCCCACAGTCCGGCATGCACGGCGGGGCGAGAGATATCACGCGGGCCGAAGTCAGTCGCATTCAGATAGAGCATGTGAATGCCCAACCCCTTCTCATTGAGGCCGTCGATCGTGCCAATTCCGTAGATCGTCGTGACGAGGCTGCCGTACTTGGAGGTCCAGCGGGCAGGGTTATCCTTCACGATAATTTCGGGGCCGACTTTGCCGCCATCGCGAGCCAGGCCACGGGGAAAGACGGTCAGCACCGGTTGCGTCGACTCGGGCCAGTCCATCGTGCGGGCGACGAAGACCCCCAGCTTGTTGTTGTTCCACAGAAAGCGGGTGCAGGCCTGGGAGGGCGAGCAATCCAGTCCAACAGACAGAACCCCCAGAGCCAGCAGAAATGTTGGCGTGAGAACTTTGAGCGGTCGCATGATGTGGTCCTGTTCTGGAGTAAGTCGACCGGAGTGGCAGCGACGTCGATTTTGCCTGGTATTGAAGAAAATCACCACTATTCATCTGGCAAGGATTGCGGAGCGGCTCGGCGGCCGACAGAGAGGCTGTCTATAATCATGTGGCCCCGACGATCGTGATGATGTGGATCTCCCCCTGGAATCGACAAGGTCCAATTGCCGCTGGACGGTACCGAGGAACTGATGATTGGATGGCGGTTCGACAATTCTTATCTCCAACTGCCGGAAGACCTGTTTGCTTCCGCTCGTCCGATTACGGTGAAGGAGCCTCGGGTTTCGGTGCTGAACAATCGCCTGGCGAGCGAGTTGGGACTGAGTTCCGACGGGGTGTCGGATGACACATTGGCCCGGATTTTTTCCGGACAGGAGTTGCCAGAGGGGAGCCAGCCAATTGCCCAGGCCTATGCTGGCCACCAGTACGGAAATTTTACGATGCTCGGTGACGGGCGGGCGATACTGCTCGGAGAACATTGCACCCCGGCGGGCCAGCGGGTTGATATCCAGTTCAAGGGATCGGGCCCCACTCGCTTTTCCCGACGAGGTGATGGACGGGCGGCCTTGGGGCCGATGCTGCGTGAGTACATCATCAGCGAAGCGATGGCCGCTTTGGGAATTCCGACGACGCGCAGCCTGGCTGTCGTGACGACCGGAGAGAATGTGTACCGCACATCGCTGTTACGAGGAGCTGTGCTGACTCGAGTGGCAGCGAGTCATATCCGTGTCGGGACTTTCGAGTACGCGGCCCGGCTTCGGAATCCGGATGCCTTGAGGGCGTTGGCTGACTACACCATCGCGAGGCACTACGGGGAGTTGACTGACTCGCCTCAGAAATATGTTGAGTTTCTCCGGGCGGTCATCGCGCGACAGGCGAAGCTCATCTCACAGTGGCAACTGGTCGGATTCGTGCATGGCGTCATGAACACCGACAACATGGCCGTCTCCGGAGAGACAATCGACTATGGACCCTGTGCGTTTATGAATGCGTATCGTCCGGACACGGTGTTTAGCTCGATCGATCATCAAGGGCGATATGCCTATGGCAATCAGCCGGCAATCGCTCAGTGGAATCTGGCACGATTTGCAGAGACGCTGCTGCCGCTCCTGAGTGGTGGTCAGGACGAGGCTGTGGAGATCGCGACGGAATCTCTCAATGCGTTCGTGGGCGAGTATCAGGAGTGCTGGCTGACCGGTATGAGACAGAAGCTGGGGCTGACGACAGCTGAGGAGGGAGATCCTGAGTTGGTGCAGTCCCTGCTCGATTGGATGCAGGCTGCAGAGGCCGACTATACGAATACATTCCGGGACCTGTCCGAGGGAACTGCTGGTTCAAACCACTCCGAGAGCCATGAGTTTCAGGAATGGCATCACCGATGGATGGATCGGTTGAGCCGCGAAGAACTTCCGATTGAGCAAGTCCGCTCGGCGATGTGCAAAGCGAACCCCGCAGTCATCCCTCGAAACCACCGCGTGGAAGAAGCCCTCGCCGCCGCTGAGGAGCAGGATGATCTGTCAGTGATGCATCGTCTGCTGAATGTGCTTTTGTCACCATATTCACCGCCAGCGAATTCCGGTGATTACCGGGAACCGCCTGCTGACGACAACAACTACCGAACTTTCTGCGGGACCTGATCAGTCTCAATTCGCCTCAGAGGTATCTTGCCAGACCAGTCAGGTCAGCCCAGTTCCCACTCTCCCACGATTCCAGAGGGAGCACACTGGTTATTCATCAATACAAAATTCCAAAATACCCCCGGCGGGATTCGAACCCACGACCTCCGGTTTAGGAAACCAGCGCTCTATCCAGCTGAGCTACGGGAGCAGGAAGGGTGTGGGGAGGATGA
>QWOR01000354.1 GCA_003669575.1 Planctomycetota bacterium
AAGGACATCGCCTGGGCTCAGTTCGGGCATCTGCCCGCGGGCTGGCCGCTGGTGCAGGCGATCTGCGACTTCGCCCACCGGCATATTCGCTTTGACTATCAGCTGGCGCGAGCGAATCGCACAGCCCATGAAGTCTATCGAGAACGCGTGGGAGTCTGTCGTGACTATATGCACTTGGCAATCACGTTCTGTCGCAGTTTGAATATCCCGGCTCGGTACTGCACCGGTTATCTGGGCGACATCGGTGTGCCTCCCGTCGCGAGTCCGATGGACTTCAGTGCGTGGTTCGAGGTCTATCTGGGGGGAGCCTGGTACGCATTTGATGCCCGCAACAATGTGCCGCGCATCGGCCGTGTGCTGATGGCCCGTGGTCGAGACGCAGCTGATGTCGCACTGACGACGACCTTTGGCAGAAATCAGCTGCAGAGCTTTCGAGTCTGGTCTGACGTGGTCCCCGAAACAACGCTCAAATAACGACTGGCGACGGGTGGCTGGGATCGCCCAGCGTAAGTCCCCAGCCAGTTACTGCGCCCCCGACCATTCCGAAGCGCCTGCAAGGGCGAGCCTCATTGGACATCTCGTCCGTTCCTTCGATTACTCAACGATACACACAGTTGGTGGGTCGTCTTGCTGTGACCCATTTCACCCGGCGGTGTTATTGCGGATGGGCTTGTACCCTAAGTTCTTCTGGTGATGACGCATTTGGGTAGACTCCAAAGCGAGCCAAATGGTGGGATTTAAAGAGGTGAAGCGACATTCACTGAATGGTGGATATTCCGTGATCTTTGTACCTTCCTTTAGTGATGAAAACGATCTGCCGCGCCAGGCATCGGTTCAGGCGTCGCGACCACGAGGAACATCGTCATCGACCATTCTACTCGGCTCAAACTGATTCTATTGGCGGCACTGGCTTTCGTCGGTCTGGTGTTTGGGATTGTCTGGGTTCGTGTCCTGCGACGGAATGGTCGATTCAGAGTTCCGGATTTCCTCCAGACCGTAGTCGGATTCATCACCGATTTCCTCGATACGCTGGGCGTCGGATCATTCGCGGTCACAACAGCCATCTACCGATCTCGGAAAATGGTCCCTGATGAATTGATCCCCGGCACGTTGAATGTGGGGCATGCCTTGCCCACGATCGTTCAGGCCTTCATCTACATCGCGATTGTCAAAGTCGAAATTCAAACGCTGGTCCTCACAATCCTGGCATCAGTTCTGGGAGCGTGGATCGGGGCTGGGTATGTCACGCGCTGGCCCAAGAAGCAGATTCAACGTGGCATGGGGCTGGCTTTGCTTGCCGCCGCAGGCTTGATTCTGGCGCGACTGACCGGACTCTTGCCCAAGGGAGGGGACGCACTCGGATTGAGCGGCGGTTACCTGGTCGCCGCCCTGATCGGGAACTTCGTTTTCGGTGCATTGATGATGATCGGGGTCGGTGCCTATGCCCCCATCATGGTCATGGTCAGTCTGCTGGGAATGAATCCGGATACGGCATTTCCCATCATGATGGGCTCGTGCGCCTTCCTGATGCCGACGGCTGGCATCCGCATGATTCACGCGGAAAAATATCATGATCGAGCAGCACTTGGTTTGACGCTGGGCGGAATCCCCGGAGTCCTGATCGCTGCGTTCATTGTCTGGAAATTGCCCCTCGACGCTGTGCGGTGGCTGGTGGTCGTCGTCGTGATCTACACGGCGGTGTCGATGCTGTTGGCAGCGAGTCGCGAGGGCACCGCAGGTGACAAGTAATCAGGGGCATCCGGCGCGGTGGGCGTACCGATCGGCTGGGTGGAGTGAGTTCCTCGTGGTGTAGCCTCTCCGGTTGGGTGGCACGGTCTGAGGCTTTGCGAAGGCCGTGGCTCTGCCGCCAATCGAAGACTCTGGGCGTGCCTCCCGTCCGGAAGCGTCCGCGCCCGGAGATTTCGTCACTTGCTGATCACTCCCGGCACTGACGCTTCCGGCTCACTACGGAATCACTTCCCGGCCACGGCGTTTGCCCGCTTCTGCAGCAGGATATTAACCCCCTTCTTGTTCGACAGGGCGATGTCGATCAGGCCGTCTCCGTTGATGTCGCCGGTTGCGAACTGGGTGCCGACGCCGGTGTCGTTGCCAGCGGGGAGGGGGTGCTTGATGAACTTGGGGCCGTCTTTCGAGCGGTCGATCTCGTACCAGACCATGATGACCGGGTCATTGGCCCCCGGGTCAGCTCCGTTGTGGGCGTAGTAGCGTTTGCCGGTGACCATGTCCTTCTTGCCGTCGCCGTTCACGTCGACAAACATCAGCGCGTGGGTCTGGGAGAAGCTGTCGTCGATGAGGTGGTAGGTCATGCCGGGTTTCCCCTGCTTTTCACCGTTCTCGAACCACCAGACGCCGTGCTTGTGGGCGCAGGTCATGAGCATGTCCATGTCGCCGTCGAGGTCGAGATCCTCGGCATAGATATCGGCTCCGGTCTGCGGGGCTCCGTTCTCGCCCAGCACATGCGGGTGGAAGGCCCAGACCTTGCCGTCGAGCTGGGCGGGGTGTTCCCACCAGCCGTGGGGGATGACGACATCGTTCTTGCCGTCGCCGTTGCAGTCGGTCACACCGATGCCGTGGTAGTACTTGAAGGTGCCGTTCTGGCCCGAATCGCCTGGTTCGCTGACCGCTACAAAATTCCACTTCTGATACACAGCTTCGCCGGTCGGGATCTCGATGTAGCCCATCTGAGCCTCGGGCTGGCTGCCGAAGACGAGGTCGGGCTTGCCATCGCCGGTCAGGTCGGAGAACTGCGGCGATTCGTTACAGATGCTGTGCCAGATGACGTGCTCGGCCCAGTGTTTTTCCTCGCCCTTGGGGTTCTCGTACCAGTGGAAGGGCTCGCCGGGGAAGCCCGCGATGATGATGTCGGACCAGCCGTCCTGGTTAATGTCATAGACCCAGTTGGCAAAGCTGTTGCTGTAGCCGACGCCCGCCCAGTAGTCGCCGGGTTTGCGGAGTTCGTGCCGTTTCCAGTCGGGAGCGGAGTACCACAGGTCACCCGCGACGATGTCCATCTGGCCATCTTTGTTGAAGTCGCCGATGCCGACGCCTTCCGAGCGGAACCGGGCATCGAGCTGGACCCGCTCGAAGGAGACATTGGCTGAGTCCTCAGCGTCAGCGCCATTTGCAGACAGAGCGAGCGAGAGACAACCAACCGCCAGAAGTGCGAATCGCCGCATGGGGCCACTCCAATGAAAAGCCAGGACCGATCATGTTCCCGTCCGGGGACGAGACCATTCTGGTATACCGCATGACGGGGGGGAGAAACAAACCCGTCGGGGAGGGATTGGATAAAACGAGTTTCCGGGGTCGAAGTCTGGTAAGATCAAGGGATACGCACACATAGCGATCGATCCACCTTCGTCTGACTGTCTCCGCTCTATGAATGCACCCGCGAAGCAAACCGAAAGTCCGGTGGAACAGGGATCGCTCGGGATCGCCCTGCTGGCTGCAGGAGCGATTGCGACCTCGCTCGTCATGAAGTACAGCGGATGGACTTCGCTGCTGGCGGGGATTCCGGCCTTCCAGTGGCCGCTGCTGGTGGCCCTGTTCGGCGGCGGCATTCCGCTCGTCTGGCAGCTGCTGAAGGGAGCACTGCGCGGGGAGTTCGGGTCGGACCTGCTGGCTGGGATCTCGATCGTCACCTCGGTGTTTGTCGGTGAGCCGCTGGCCGGGGTGATTGTGGTCCTGATGCTGTCGGGCGGACAGGTGCTGGAGTCGTACGCGATCCGGCGGGCGTCTTCAGCACTGGAGATGTTGGCGCGCCGGATGCCACAGGTCGCCCATCGACGCGACGGAGACAAAACCGTCGACATCGCCATCGACCAGATCAAGGTCGGCGACCTGTTGTCGATCTTCCCCCACGAGACGAGCCCCGTCGACGGAACCGTCACCGAGGGGCACAGCACGATGGACGAGTCGTACCTGACCGGCGAGCCGTATCAGATCGACAAGGCTCCCGGTGCAGCTGTGATTTCCGGGGCCATCAACGGGAACTCGGCACTCACGATCCGGGCCGACAGGCTCGCGGTTGATTCGCGGTATGCCAAGATCATGGAGGTCATGCGGGCCGCGGAGAACCAAAGACCACGGATGCGACGGCTGGCTGACCGGCTCGGGACGTTCTATACGCCGCTGGCCGTCGCGATCGCGGTGGCAGCGTGGTACTTCAGCGGAGAGCCGCATCGATTTCTGGCGGTGCTGGTGACGGCGACGCCCTGCCCGCTGTTGATTGCGATTCCGGTGGCGATCCTGGGAGGGATTTCGCTGTGTGCCAAGCGCGGGATCGTGATCCGTGATCCGGGCGTGCTGGAGCGGATTGATGGCTGCCAGGTGGCAATCTTCGACAAGACGGGGACGCTGACGTATGGCCGTCCCAAACTTGAACAGATCACGACGGTCAAGTCGTTGACCGCTGATCAGTTGCTGAGCTGGACTGCCTCGGTCGAGCGCTACAGCAAGCACCCGCTGGCCGAGGCTGTGGTGGCGGCGGCTCGTGAGCGGAAGCTGACGATCTATCATGCCGATGAGGTCAGCGAGCTGCCGGGGCAAGGGCTTTCGGGCACGGTCGAAGGGCATCAGATTCGAGTGACCAGCCGCAAGAAGCTGCTGCTGGAGCATCCCGAGGCTGCGGAGCTTATGCCTCCGACAGGATCGGGGTTGGAATGTGTGATTCTGGTTGAGGAACACTATGCCGGGACGCTGCGATTCCGGGACGAGCCGCGACCCGATGGGCGGTCGTTTATCGGACATCTGGCTCCTCGACATCATTTCGAGCGGGTGATGCTGGTGTCGGGCGACCGGGCCGAAGAGGTGGAACACCTGGCCAAGCGAGTCGGTATTACCGAGGTCCTGGCGGGGCAGACCCCGGAACAGAAGCTGGAGCTGGTCCGTGAGATTACTCGTACGCGAACGACATTGTTCATGGGCGACGGCATCAACGATGCCCCTGCCCTGTCCGCCGCCACGGTAGGGATCGCGTTCGGGGCTCAGAACGAAGTGACCTCAGAAGCGGCCGGGGCGGTGATCCTGGAGAGCTCGCTGGCCAAGGTCGACGAACTGATCCACATCGGGCAGCGGATGAAACGGATCGGGCTGGAGAGCGCTGGTCTGGGGATTGCCCTCAGCCTCACTGCGATGATCTTTGCAGTTGCGGGATTCATTACGCCGGTGAACGGAGCGTTGATCCAGGAAGCGATCGATGTTCTGGCTGTACTGAACGCTCTCCGAGTGCCATGGATGACGAGCAAATTGACCGACTACCAATAGAGCGTGAAGAGAAAGTCATTGGAGAGACTCACATCAGGCTAGAAAAGCAGAGTGGTCCCGCTCATCCGGGTTTCTTCTGAAAGTACCACCACTCGACCAGCAGCACGATCAGCGCGATTGACGCGATCGAAGACCAGATCGGTTTGTCCTGATCGAGTTTTGTCTCTGTCGCCGAGACGCTCGCCTCTTTCGTCACAAGTTTCTCGACACCCGCCAGTGAAGTCTCAACCGGGTTGATCAAGCTGACACCCAGTTCACGGGCGAGTTTGCCGCCGGCTCTCAGTTCGTACGGTCCGACGGATCGCGCGGAGACTCCGGTGATCCACCCATCTGCATCCGAGCGGGTGCTGACATGTTCTCCCTTGGGATTCGTGACTCGGTATTCCGTTTCCCGGTCGAGTTTCACCGGAGGCAGAAGCCCCGTCGATGCGGCCTTCACGTCGGCCAGATCTGACTGACGCATGGCCAGGTTCACGAGGTTTGTGGTCAGAATGGGAAATGCCAGTCGGTACGGAAGCGTTGTACGGTCGAGCTTGAACATCCAGTGCAGATACAGCCGTGGACCGACTCGGCGCTCCAGCATCAGGGGCCCATTCGCACCATGGCACAGCGTCTCGAACCCCAGCTCTTCCAGCGTCGCGTCGGTTACACCCGAAGCGAGTGTTGGCTCGTCCACCATCAGGACCTCGCGCACCTGAACGTGCTGCATGATGGGGGCGTCGCGTTTCCAGTCGACGACGGTGGCGTTGCCGTCCTTGATCGTCAGTTTGGCGTCCAGTTCTTTCGGAATCTGTCCGACGGTCAGGTAGGTCGTTGCCTCTCGTGCCAGATCGGCGAGACTGTCAGTGATGACTAGATCATAGGTCGCCATCTCCGAAGGTTTGCCATCGGGCGGGTCGAGCCGGATTCCCGCTTGCCCCTTCAGCGCATGCCGAAACGCGGGCAGCGTCTCCGGGCAGAAGACCTGCAACTCGCGGGCCAGCGGCAGATCGACCCACGCGGTGTTGTCGACCGCCAATGCGTCAAAATCTGATGGGATGAGTTCCGCTTTGAGCTGGAGTTCGGTCGACGAATCGACGCTGAACACGACGCGTTGTGATTCACCCGGGTTGAGGATCACTCGCTCCTCGCCGATGACGACGGGCTTTCCATCCACCAGCTTAGACAGCCGCAGCTGTCCGTTGCCTGCAGCCTCCGGGGTACATTCGACACGGACAAAGATTTCCCATTCCGATGAAGTGGAGCGCGAGGCGTTCAGGGATGTAATTCCCATGTTTCCGCCGGTTGTCTTCACGCGAAAGTAGTCGACCTGAAACGGTAACTCAAAGTCGACGATGGCCTGCAGCTCGCCGGTCACCGGGTTCGGTCGAGTGGGGACGTTGCCGTCCGAGTAGAGGCGGATGCTCGGAATTTCGACCAGTTTGGACTGACCACGGGCCAGGGCCAGCGCGTCTTCCAGCCGGGACGGGACATCGACGACCTCAATACGATCGATGGCCTGCCGCAGCTCGGTCTTGTTATCGGTCAGCTGGGTCAGTGTCTGAGCTGATTGATGGACCTCGATCAGCATCAGCCGCTGATCGGGGAGCATGTTGTCGATGATGGGGCGGACCTGATCCTTGGCCAGTTCCAGCCGGGTTTTCTTCGTCTGGGCATCAACGGCCCCCATGCTGGCTGAACAGTCGATCAGAATGGGCAGATTCTTCGTCAGACGATCACGCCCCCGGATGAACGGCTGGGCTGCGGCCAGGGCCAGAAGGGCCAGCATGAGCAGCTGGAGCCAGAGCAACAGGTTGCGTTTGAAACGCTGAAATGGGGCGTTGACTCGCTGGTCGGCAATCACCTGTTGCCACAGCAGCAGCGACGGGATCTCCTGTCGCGTGCGCTTCAGTTTCAGAAAGTACATCACAATGACGGGGATCAACAGCAGCAGTAACAGAGCGTTAAACGGCGCTGTCCACCCGGGCAACCAATTCATGAAATCGCCTTTGCAATCGGCTCGAATCGAACAGAATTCAGTGTACCGCAGCCTCTGGCAAGGCGGAACACACCTCGGCGAACCCGTGTGTTATCTCGTTAATACGCCGTCAGCGGGAGGATTGTTGGAGGAATCAGACAGCTGGAAGATAACCAGCCATCACTGGCTTCAAGTGGAGAGCGAAGCGTGAGTGGGGTGGAAGTACCGAGTCGGTTGGGACAGACAGGAAAGTCTGTCCTGCTGATGGATTCGAAGCAGCAGGAATGATGTTCAAAGCAACGCTATGACCTGAACAAGCCGCGCAGCGGTTCACCGTTGGCCATCGTCCATGGGCGGGCGAGTCGGTCGTAAATATGCCGAGACGGGTCGATCCCAAAGCGCCAGTAGATTGTCGCAGCCAGATCGCCGGGTGTGGCGGGATCCTTTGCGGGGTGGGCCCCGATGGAGTCGCTGGCTCCGTGGATCGCGCCGCCCTGAATGCCGCCCCCTGCCAGAAGCACGCTGTAGCAGTCGGGCCAGTGGTCACGGCCCGCACTGCCGTTAATTTGAGGAGTACGACCAAACTCGCCCGTGGCGACAATCAACGTCGATTCCAACAGCCCGCGCTGGTCGAGGTCTTCGATCAGTGCGGACAAAGCTTTATCCGCAGGGGGCAGGAGCGTGTTCTTGTTCTGTTCAAAGTTCTTGACGTGGCTGTCCCAGTTCTGGCCTTGCTGGCGGAAGTCGTAGACGTTGACGAAGGGCACACCTGCCTCGACCAGTCGACGGGCGACGAGCAGATTCTGGCCTCGCATATGCCGTGCAACGCCCTGATCGGCTCCGCCCACTCCGCCTTGGGCCACGGTCGGGTAGACGCCGTACCGTTCCCGCATCTCGGGGGACTCTTCGGACAGATCGAGGGCTTTGCGTACCTGCTCCGATCCGATCAGCTGATAGGCCTTGTTATAGAACTGGTCCATGCCACTGGAGAGCTGGGGACTCAACGGGGCACCGGGTTGTAACGCCGTGAGCAGGTCGCGGCGAGAACCGACTCGCTTGGTCGGCAGCTCGTCGCGGATCGAGAGTTCTTCGACCACGTACTTTTGCTGCTCGGCGTTGACAGCCACTCGAAACGGGTCGAATGCCGCTCCGAGGAAGCCGCCTCCCTGGCACGGCGTCGGAATCACGTTGTGAAAGACGAAGGGCAAGGCGGCGTGCGACACGACCAATTTGCGGTCCTGCCAGACGTGGCTGAGCGCGCTGCCGTGACAGGGGAAGAACTGAGCGATCGGGGCAAACTCTTCGCGGTCTCCCTGGAAGGCCTGGCGTCCCGTGTGAGTTTCGATCGAAGCTGAGTCGTGCAACCGGTTCGTATGACGCATGCTGCGAATGAGCGCGCAGTGGTGCATCACCTTCGACATGTGGGGCAGATGTTCGCAGATCTGCAGCCCCGGGACGGATGTTGAGATCGGCTGAAACTCGCCGCGGACCGTACTCGGGGCATTCGGCTTCAGGTCATACGTATCGAGATGACTCATTCCACCATAGTAGAAGACGAAGATGCAGGCCTTGATTCCGGCCCGTGCAAGGCCGCCCGTGGTATCGGCATGAGCCTGGGCATTCAGTAGCCCGCCGAGCGACAACGAACCCAAGCCTGACAGCTGGACAAACCGGCGGCGGGTGAGTTCGTGCAACCGAGGATCATCGAACATCAAGGGTCCTCGGCTGCGGGAGCTTTGGTTCTGTCTGCACTGACCACAGGGGTGAATTGACACGCATCAGTGTACTCTATTGCGTGCCAGGGTACGAAGCATAGAAAACTTTCAGAATCTCGCGCCGGAATTTCCCAGGTCGGCAGACTATTGTATGGAGACTGAATCTTCCGCGAGATTCCGTATCTCATTCTGTCGCCTTTTGTTCCGCAAAAGGCCGGTCTCCAAGCCCCCGGATCTGGTGGCTGATGTCTGTTCCCATCTCCTCAGCTGGCCTGTTCCAGTCGGACGACGTCGTCCTCGGATTGAACCAAAGTTCATCGGCAAGGTTCTGGAAGCCGTATTAATGCGGCTCAGTACCACTGGTACGCATACTTCTGAAACGCCTCGAAGTCGGCGGTGTGGTTGTAGAGAGGTTCCGGAATCGAGAGGAGCTGTTTGTCGAGCTGGTCCTCGGCGATCTGGCGGGCGGTCCAGTCGCTGGTGCGAAGTTCATCTCTGGACAGGGCGGCTTTGCGTTCGAACAGCATCGCGGTGATCCCTCGGCGAATGATCTCGTCCTGGCATTTCAGCAGTGGCAACAGCTCCAGATACCCCTCCGTGCTGAGGGGGTGTTCGCTGATCTGCACACTCGGAGCCAGATGTCCCGCGAGGATCTGGCGGACGTTGTACTGCGTGATCCATCGATCGACCGGCAGAATGAAGTACAGATACGCAGCGAATGAGACGGTCCAGAGTTCCCGCCGCAGCAGCCAGCGAAAATCCCTCCCTTTTGCGATCTTAATCACGACTAGCAGAAAGCCGACCACGACCGACGCGATCCCCAGCCACCCCACCATGCGCATGCGGGTCATGCCGTTGAAATCCACATAGATCGAGAGCCGATGCATGACCGCGATCGCGAGAACGAAGTTCTCCGCTGACCAGACCCAGGCGAGCGTCTTCAGTCGCCCCAGCCTCGGATCGTTCAGAATCTGACCCTGGAAGATGACCGACAGCAAGACCGTGGCCAGACCGAGGGCCACCGTCAGCCAGGCTGCTCCCTGATGTGCGTAGCCGGAGTAATGGAACCCCACGGGAAATTCCCGGAACCAGAGAGTGCGGAACTCAAACACCAGGTACGCAGCGAACAGCCCGACGACCATCACCAGGGTGTTACGAAAAGCCTCAAACAGTGGGGCCGGTCCCAATGCTTCCGATTGCGGAGCGGGTCCCCACTCATCCGGTTCCTGGTAAGTCGGTCGCAAAAGTCCGATCACCAGCCAGCCCGTCGCGATGCAGAAAGGGATCTCCAGCAGCGAGATGTTCTTCAGCCATCCAAGCATCTGATTGACCAGCTGCTCAAACTGCGTCCCCACTACTTTGACGAGGTCGGGGTTCGCCAGAACAAAGAGCGAACCAAAGACCAGCAAGGCCAGCAGAGGAAAACCGATGGACAGAAACTGGCTCTTCCGGGGAATCCAGCGGTTGTTCGCCATGAACTGAACGACGTACTGATTTAAACCGCGATGGCCAGAGGCAATCAGATGGGACGCAAAGCCCAGCACGCGAGTCATATACGGGGGAAGCCCCACCAGAGCCATTGCATATCCCACCAGACAGACGAATCCCACGAGGACGGCCCAGCCCGATCCGCACCACGCGAGACGGGCGACCACGCCAGCCAGCAACACAGCCATGACCCACAACGAGGGGCGAGCATTCCGCTGAGGGGAGCCCAGAGCGAGCAGGATCGGGAGAGCCAGGAACATCACCGCCAGGCCGAAGTAACCGTTTCCCCGGAAGATTGTCAGATCACTGATCAGAACGCTGATCGCGACCGCGAACAGTTCGACAGCTCGAACGGGTGGAAACCCGGTCTCTGATGATTTCACCGGACGAGAATCAGTCATGACAGCCTCCAATCCGACTGGGAGTGTCCAAGCCACAATTTCGTGTTTTCTTGAAACCCGAGGCATGGATGAGAGTGAGCTCGCTCACCGTCAGCGATTCGATCACGCAGTGGTACGCGTGAGAAGAACAGAGGATAAAGCGTGATCTCACTGACTCTTACGCAAAAACTGCCGAAGTATGATGGGCAATTCGGAAAGAAATACAGGTGGACGGGAGAGGAACATGCGGGAAATCGGTCTCGCGGCAGAAGAAAGTCGGGGATATCCTTTGGATTGCCGATTCTAATGACACGGGATGGT
>QWOR01000210.1 GCA_003669575.1 Planctomycetota bacterium
AAGCTGGCGGACGACAACCTGAAACTCGCGATTCAGGCGTTTGAAGACATCATGGACAACGTCGCCTCGCGCGGCAGTCCAGTGTCACTCGTTTCCGAAGAGGATGTGCCGACCATCGGGGAAACGACCGAAGTCAGTCCCGCCGACGCTAAGCTGCTGGGACGCCTGCTGGAGTTCTTTGATCGCTTCGCCCAGCAGAACTCGACCGACTTCACCCAGGAGATGGCCGATATCCGCAGTCGAATCGGCGACATCCAGGTGCGTTTGGGGCGGACGGCCGAAGCCGAAGAGTCCTACAAGGCGAGTGCCCAGACCTACCTGACCTTGCGAGAAAGTCGCCCCGGTTCACTGCCGTTGCTGCTTGCTCATGCCAAGATCTGGAACCGCCTCGGCGTGGCCTATAGCCAGAGCGGGCGAGTGGTCGAAGCCTTCGAAGCACACCACCACGCCTGCCAGCTGCTCGAAGAGAACACGATCGACAAAGACTCTCTGGAAGTCCAGCTGGAGATTGGGCAGTCGTTGATCCTCGCCGACACCGTCTTTATCCGGTCTGGAGCCTCGGAAGTGATGGCGGAGATGTTCCGTGACCGGGGAAATCGTCCTCCTCCACCCCCGGAAGGAATCGGGCCTCTTCGTCGTCCCCGTGAAAACGAACCTGGACAGATCGAACGTCCCCCTCGCGAGAATGACGGTCGTGGAAATCCGCGGGTTTCAGATCGTGGCGGACGATCAGCCTGGCGGCGGCCCATCAATGACTGGGACAAAGGTTCCATCAGGGCTGTGGCGCTGCTCGAGAAGCTGTGGGCGGAGCATCCTGACCACACTCAGATTCGCCTGCTCCTCGCCAGTGCCCACCGCAATCGTTACTACGCGAACCGAGTTCGGCACATGTCCGATCAGGCGAATGTCGACCTGCAGATTGCCATCGATCACATGACAGCTCTCGGTGAGCTGGACCGGAATTCGCCGACCTATCGGTTTGAACTGGCGGATCTGTTGTGTCTGCCGATTGCCTCGTCGTCGCCCGAATCTCTCAATGAGGAATCGATCAGCCGGCTGGAACGTTCGATAGCCATCAGTGAAAAGCTGTTGAGTGAGACGCCGACGATTCCCGAGTACCAGGCGATCCTCGGCCTGGCTCTGCGGCGACTCGCCTCGATCCATCAGTCAGCCAACAAGCTTGAACTGGCCGATGCCGAGTATCGCCGCGCGATCGAGATTCAGCGCCCTCTCGCGGTACGTTACCCATCGACCAGTGTCTACCAGGTCGCCTACGTGAAGTCACTCGCCGGCCTCGCCGACCTGAACAAGCTTCGCGAGAACTACCCCGAAGCCAAAGAGGCCCTCGACCGGGCGATCGTCGTCCTGCAGGACTTCCTGGATAAGCACGAAGATGACCGCGTGCTGCGACTCAGTTCCTACAAAAAACGACTCCAGGAACGCCGCGATAAGATCGCCGAAAAGCTCTCCAAACCGAGTTCTGAGCCGCTGGATATGCCCGCGACCTGAGAGCCTCGATCGCTCTTCGCCGCGATCGGCACTCAGTTGATTTCGCACACCGCCTGGCGAGCGGGGCGGCGTCAGCCCCCCCGCTTCTGCTACTCGCTGTGCCGGGATTCTCGCATTCAAACACCGCACGCGTCAAAGCACCATTCGGCTCACGCCAGACGCTAGCCAGTCGTGTGGACGCTGCTGGTATCGAGCGTGCATGCCACAACTTGCGGTTTCATTTCCTCTTCACCGAATATCGAATATCAACTGGCTGAAAGTAGCCATCGAAGTCATACGGCCAATTTTCATGGATGCAATAAACGCACAAACTAGAGTCAGTCAGGCGGTAGTTCAGCGGCTTCCCCAAAATCGGATCGACCAATGAAGTCGAGCCGTCTTGTCCTTTTTCAATGAGATCGACATCAATGGCGGAGATCGTCGCGGGATATGAGCCATGTCGAAGCCGATGACGCTCTGCAGCCAGCAACGCATTCATGCACACTTGGCTGACATGATTGCTCGCCATCGTCGTGGCTAAGTCTTGGAATTCTACGAGAGAGTCAAACGCGGTCCCCGATCTTCTCTCGTCGAACCGAATGGAATTCAGCCATCGACTTGTGTTGAGTGCCTTCATTCGCTTACTGAAGCTCGTCAGCTCAGACAGCATCTCTGCCCAAGACTTAATGTGAACTGGCCTCGACTCCAGACGTCGCAACATGTCGAGTTCATTGGCTGTCGCGAACGGGAGTCGAGAGCGTTCTTGCACATAATCGACACGGTCGACCAATTCATAGGCCATGCAAGTTCGGGTGACATCGAGGTAATCGACGTGGCAGATCAGCTTCTGAAATTCCATGAGCATCTGATCATTTGTCGGCTCCTCGTTAAGAAAATCAATCACCTCATCCAATCCATCTGTGCCCCATGCGAACTTCTCAGCTATTCCCTCGCGGGTGTTGGACAACGCGAGTGTTGCCTGAATCGACTGGAGGCGACGAGGGGTGTCACGGTGATAACGTGCGGTTTGTGACTCCAGCCAGAGTAGGCCTGAAACCGTCTGAATATCTCCGCTGTAACCGACGGGATACCTCGCCTGCCCGCCTGCCTGGGCAGCGTGATACAACGCCTGAATCTCGGGGGCGAGCTGTTTGAGAAACGACTCGACATCCTCCCGTCGATCCCACGGCTGTCCGGGGACCGGTGGCATATGGCTCAACATCATGAAAGGGGGAGCGTCGCCGAGGGCAGAATTGTCGTTTTGACGGCGAGATTCCAGCACACTTAAGATCAAGTTCGAAGCCTTCTCGACCGCTGGCAGCCACAAAGCCGAGTTATCAGTTCCCCCGACGGGCGGTCGATAGTACTTCGCCAGTTCCTCCCGATTCGTAGGCAACCCCTCAGCTCGCCACCGGGCGTAGATCACGCTGATCTGGTCGCGCTGATACCAATGGATTCCGCCCACAAACAACACGAACGCCACAATGCCAACGAGTAACCTCCGACACCAGACCGGCATCCGCTGAAGAGCGTTCCGCCTGGAGAGACTCGTTTCCATCGGGACTCCCGGGCGAGCCGAGGATGCGCGGTGACTCTCAATCCAGTCTGATTACCAGACCTGAATCTCCAGCTGCAGCTCCACGCCGTGGGCTTCGGCGACCTTGGTCTTCATGACGTCGATCAGCTTCAGCACATCAGCTGACTTCGCGCCCGGCTCGGTGATGATGAAGTTTCCGTGCCGGTCACTGACCTGGCAGTTGCCGATCTTCATACCCTTCAGGCCCGCCTGCTCGATCAGAGCCCCGGCACTCAGCCCGCGCGGATTCTTAAAGACACACCCCGCCGACTGGAATGACAGCGGCTGGGTCGACTTCTTCATCACCCACAGCTTGTGCATCCGTTCGGCGATATCGTCCGGGTTGTCCTTGGTAAGCTCAAATTCCGCCTCGACCACGCATAACTCGTTAATGCTGCTGTGACGGTATTCGAAGACGAGTTCGTCGCCCTGCCGGACGAACTTCTCGCCCTGGGCTGTGATGACGGTGACTGAGTGGATGTTCTCACCGATCTCCCCATTGCGACCACCAGCGTTCCCTTTGAGGGCTCCCGCAATGGTTCCAGGAATCCCGACCAGCGTGTCGAGCCCGGCCAGCCCCGCTTTGACGGATTCGGTGATCACATGCGAGAGCATCGCTCCGCCGCCCGCCCGCAGCCGGGTTCCCTCGATGCTGACCTTTGAGAAGGCCGGATCAGAGAGGCGAATCACGACACCGCTCACGCCCTCGTCTCGAACAAGGAGGTTCGAGCCTCCTCCGAGCATGTGAACGGTGATCTTGTTCTCATGGCATACGCGGATCACAGCGGCCAGCTCGTCCACCGAGCGGGGCTGTATCAGACGCTGAGCCGGACCTCCGACCTTGAGCCAGGTCAAAGGAGCCAGTGGCTCGTCACGAAGCGTGATTGCGGCGAAGTCTTCCAGTGAGTTCATGGTAGATGTGATCAATGTCCCCGGCCCCGACAGTCAACACGACGTCACCGGGCCGAGTGTGAGTCTCCAAAGTGGTCCACGTATGGTCAAGGTCGGCCACAAAATGGGCATTCGGGTTCTCACGGCGAACCCCCTCGACCAGTTGACGGGACAGGTCAATTCGTTCTGTGCCGGTCGCCTCTCGGGCTCCAAACACAGGCTGAACCAGCACTCCGTCTGCACGGCAGAGCGCCTTGATGAACCCGTCCGACAACTCTCTTGTTCGGGAAATCTGATGGGGTTGAAAGACACACCAGATGCGCCGCCCCGGAAACCGGTCACGGGCCGCGTCTATCAACGCCCGCACAGCTGTGGGATGGTGGGCGTAATCGTCGATCCATGTCACGCCATGCCAGTCACCACGTCTCTCGAACCGCCGCCGGATCCCCGCAAACGTTTGTGAGGCAGCTGTGAACTCGGCTGGAGTCACGCCATGCTCAGTGGCGATGGCCAGGGCAGTGAGGATGTTGATTGCATGATGCTGTCCCCAGAGCGGGCACGTGATACTCACCCTGGTGCGGTTGGGGAGGCGAACTGTCATGCTCAGTCCAGTCTTCGTCGATTCGACCCGTTCGGCGAAATAGTCGGCCTGGTCATCGGTCGTGGAGACGAAGACAGTGCGGGCCGGCGATGAAGAGGCGACGGAACAGGCAGTCTCGCAATCGCGATTCGTAACGAGCAGGCCATCGGCCGGGATTCGCGAAATGAACTCGCGGTAGGTCGCGATCGCCCGCTCGAACGTCGGAAAGCAGTCGAAGTGGTCGGGCTCGATCCCCAGCAGCCCCACGACTCGCGGGCTCAGTTCCAGAAAGTGCCCTCGATATTCGCAGCTCTCCGCGACCAGAATCGGATCCCTAGTTTCATTTGCTGGGGAAGGGGAGAAGCCAGCATCGAGTGGAGGGATCGATCGCGCCCTGAGTACTCCATTCAGTCCCGTATCGATCATCTCCGCACCGCAGAGAATCGAAGGCGCCAGACCCGCCTGCCTGAGTACATGCCCGATCAGAGCGGTGGTCGTACTCTTGCCGTGCGTCCCCGCGATGGAGATGCCCCGGTGTCCGTGCATCAACTGGCCGAGTGCCTGGGGATAAGACCACTGCGGCGTGCCAAGCTCGCGAGCTGCAAGTCGTTCCGGATTGGTCTCCGGGACTGCCGGGCTGTAGATCAGCAGGTCGATCTTCTGAGGCAGATGCTCCGCTGAGTGGTCGGGATAAAGTCGGATACCCCGACTTTGAAACTGGGCAGTCGCCTTTGGCGTCGCTGACCGGTCCGAGCCAGATACCTGCCAACCCGCTGCGGCGAACCACTCGGCGATGGCTTTCATCCCGGTACCCGCCATGCCCACGCAGTAAAGCCGGCGAATGGCAGCAGCCCCCTCAACTCCGAGTGTGTCGGAGCCGGGACGCAGGTCGTCCATGCGTGGCCATCCTGGCCGCGGGCTGCTCATCCATGAATCCTGTGAGACCTCGAGCCGCTTCAGTGCTGCCCGGACATCGACCGTCGCACGGAAGTATCGACGAAATCGGCAAATGCGCAAAGAGGAGGTTGTGTCTTCCTTGCTAAGAACGAGGAGCGACAGGCGTTAGCCCGCCGGGGCATCGAGCGTCATCACCGCCCCAACTTGCCGGTCCTCCCTCGGCAGGCTGATGCCTGCCGCTCTCCAATCGTTAGGACGACTTCCGCAGATTTCCCGCTGGTGTATGTTCCGCCAGATCGGCGATCATGTCGAGGGTTGCCTGCTCCACGGCCTTTTCCCACTCCTTGGGCTCGTAGCGATCTTTGTACTCCTTGCGGCTCGCGGCAAAGATAATTCCGCGAGAGCTGTTGATCAGAGCCCCAGTCCCGTCGGCGTGGAACGCACTCGCGACATCGGCTGAGGTCCCCCCCTGGCTGCCATAACCCGGGATCAACAGCGGCACATGAGGCATCTGCGCCCGCAGCTGGGCCAGCTGAGCGGGATGTGTTGCCCCGACCACAGCTCCGATGCTCCCGGATCGCTCCGCCTCCACTGCCGTGCTCTTTGACAGCCGCTCGACGACATCAGCCACGCACTGGCTGACCGTCTGGCCTTCGGAGAAGCGGTCCTGAAAGACACCCGATCCGGGATTGCTCGTCTTCACAAGGACATACAACCCGGCATTTTTCGCGTTCGCGACCTTCACAAACGGGTCGAGCGTGTCACTCCCCAGAAACGGGTTGATGGTCAGCGAATCCGCGGGCCACGCTGCAGCTTCGGGATCGTCCCCCGCCAGCCAGGCTGCAGCATAGCCCTCAGCTGTTGAGCCGATGTCGCCGCGTTTAGCATCGGCGATCACGATCAACCCTCGCTTACGAGCGTGTCGCATGACAGTGTCGAGGACTTCCAGCCCCGCAGGTCCGCACTCTTCAAAGAACGCCACCTGCGGCTTGACTGCCGGAACCAGGGGAGCCACGACATCGATGATGCGTACGCAGAACTCTTCGTATGCCACCGCCATCTGCTGCCGCAGGTTGGAGGTCGCCGCCCGGGCTCGCTCCAGCACATCTTCCGGGAGTTGATCAAACCGCGGATCAAGCCCGACCAGTGCCGGGGTTTGCTTTGCGCGGATCGCCGAATTCAGTCGTTCAATGTAAGTGGCCATGCGGGGATTGTGGCAGAGAACGTTCAGAATGGAAGCAAACCGCAGCTGCTACTGAACGCTCAGTTGTCGGATCTCTTCCGTTGACAAGGCCCGGTTGAACACAGCAGCCTCGTCCAGCCGACCTTCCCAGTTCGACTGGTTGTCGCTGCGTCCGCCGAGGAAGAACTGGTCGAAGCCTGTCGGGAACCCGGCGGAGCAGGGCACGTCGATCTCCGGATCGCTCTGACCATTCAGATAAACCCGTACACGGCCGGCGTCGCGCACAAAGACGACATGGCTCCAGGTCCACCGATCGATCACCGTACGGCCGACGACCGGCTTATCAGTGCCATGCTGGAAGATCAGCTTTCCGGGCTCCGTCGCAGTGCCGCCAATCCCGACATGATCGCCGCTCGTTCCGACGGCGTGGTTCTCGTCCCGCGAGAAGATCCACCCCGCCGTCTCCCGCCCATCGTTCGGCATCCCGTTCCAGCACCACACCGACACCGAGTAGTTTTCGCCCAGACCCGGCACGTGAGTCTCCATCCGTCCCCCGGCAAAGTGGGCGGCCCGATTCGTCTCGCCGTTCAGACAGAACTGGTTCGACTTCGGCCCCTCCAGGAAGAAGACCACACCCGGCTCGTAGTATCCGTCGTGATGTTGGCTCGCCCTATCGAATGCGCGCGGTCCCTCCATCTCATCCATCCGCCAATATGCGACTGGCTTCAGGTTCTGTATTGCCTGAACTGCTGGACCGCTTGATTGCTGATAGGTCCGGCGTGGCTGACCAGCCACCGTTTCGAGCAGTCCCAGCGCCGCGGCTGTGATCTTCGGCTCGGCCAAGACTTCCAGCCCCGCTGAGCGCGCCGCCCAAGTGTTGTACCCTCCAAGCACATGTTGCTCTGGTGGTGGAATGTATCCGTCGCCGCCATTGGCCAGTTCGATCACCATCGTCTGTTGAATCGGGCTGCGGAGTTTGAGCTTCATTCCCGTCAGGGCGTAGGTCTCGTTCGGCGTCGTCGCGATCGCGATATCACCGATGCGGAGTGCCTGCAGACAGATTTCGGTGGCTTGCCTCTGGTCAAGGATCACCTGCTCGCGAGCATAGACCTCTTCCGTCGTCTTCGGCGGTCGGTCGCCCATTTCAGCCACGATCTTTTTCGCCCATTGCAGACGCTGAGCATCGGGCACGCGGTAATTCAGCCGCATGCGAGTCTCAGCCATTGCCAGATCAGCATTCGCGTTGTACTTGATCGATTGCAGCCCCGACTCCGCGATCTTGATCATGTCGTTGGCGTAGCTGGTGACTGTCCAGTCCTGATCGAGGTAGGGTGGCTTCCGCGTGTAGTCCCGCCGCCAGATATCCCCGCTGCAGCCGTGCGACATGAGCGCCACAAACGGCGGGTGATCCTTGCTCTCGGTCGGCGTGAGGTGGCTCTTGAGTCCCTCGCAAAACAGCCCAAAGTAGTCGGCGTTCAGCGGTTCCACCCCCGAGAAGTAGTGCATCGAGAAGTTCGCCAGCACCGCTATCGGTCGCCCGCTCAGTGACTGAAACGAGATGATCGACAGATCGGGATCTTCCGGCCCCGCCTCGCCGGTCACATTGTCCCAGTTCGCACCCGCATGCATGTTCGCCCGCATGGTCGGGTTGCCGAAGGGATCGTTCGTCACACGATCGGGCCGAATCACCCAGTGACGCACTGCGGTGTAATCGGCGGCGTTCTGCACCGCCCAGCCGACTTGTGCTGGTTCGAGATGCGACTCCGCCTCGGCGATGGCGTCGGCGATTTTGACTCGCAGGAACGGGATATAGGCCGAATCGGGATCGGTTCCCAGACACCCCATTGACGCCGGGGCGGTGTGCGTATGCGTGGCCGAGATCAACATCCGGTCGGCCCGGATCTTCGTCCGCGAGGCTGCCAGTCCCTTGGCATCATCGAGGAAATCTCGGCCCATCATGCAGCTGTCGACCACCACGATCGCGATCCGCTCTTTTCCGTCATCGAGCACGATGGCCCGGGCATTGAGCGGTGATGTCGCCTTGGTCGCCTTGTTCTCAGTCATCCCCCCGTTGACCAGCACGGGGAACATCGTCGGCGTCACGTCCACCGCAGCTGCGCCGACCTTGAGCTCGGCCCGTGCAACAGCCCCGTTCTGCCACAGCAGCACCGACCAGGCCAACACCAACGAACCAACTCGCACTGCTGCCGCGATTCTTCTCGTGAACGTCATCGTGGTCACTCATCAGAGGTCTAAGGGAGCAAACGCACCCTCAAGTTACCTCGCCACCTTCCCGCGTGACAGTGAACACCACCGACGCAGGACAACCAGCGACAGCCTTTATCGCTCTGAGATTGCAAGTAATCGGACTTGCCTCATAGTATTCAGCGACGCCGAAAGTGTTTTGAAAGTAAATCTTCACCAACCAGCAAACTCTCTACGGAGTCGGGTGATGTATCTTGCAGTACAACGATTCGTACAGTCATTACATAAGAGCATGACCTGCTGGCGATCACCAGATTCATACGGCTATGGCAATCTTCTCGACGCTTCGGCTGTTGATCGAAGTTCAAACAAAGCGATTGCGTGTGGTCGCCGTGTCTCACAGTGGCTGTGCATGTTGCTGCATGCGTTTTTACTGTGTGTGGTGTTTACAGGAGGTGCGGTTGCCGACGAACCGCGTGACCTTGCTCTCGCACTGCTGCGGGAGGCCGAAAAAATCCCGGAAGCCAACGTCGGAACTACACTTCGAATGGCAAAAGCGTTTGCCGAAGCCGGTGATTCCACGACTGCTGGGCCACTGTTCGTGAAAGCATGGAATGCCAGTCTCAAGATAAACGATGATGACTTCCCTTTGCGGGTGGCGCTGTTGGAAATCGCACAATGCCAAGCGGAGATAGGGCAAGAAAACGATGCAATCGAAGCCGCTCAAAAACTTCCCTCATCGTTTGACCGTGCAATTGTTCTGAATGCGATTTCCGCTGTTTTGGCAGGTCAGGGGAAGGTGACAGCTGCCTTCCACACGGTCGATCTCATCCCCGCACAGGAACGCTTTCAGGAAAATGTGCCAGGGACTCATCGCGATATGGCGCTGAACCAACTCTCAATGGCCTTTTCCGAACGCCTCGATTACGCAAATGCGATGAAAGCCGTGGACTTGATCGGTAGTGGCGGCACATTTAACGAAGAAGAGAAACGGGCAGCGGAACAGCAGAGAGTCTCTGGACAGTTCTGGATCTTCTACAGCCAGCTTGAATCAGGCGATATCAAATCATCGCTTCAAACGGCGCATTCGTTCGCATCACCATCGCGTCGTGATTCGGCCTTGTGTCGCATGCTGCGCTGTGGGGGTGACCGAGTCGATCTGGCGACTGCCCGAGAGATCTTCAAAGACATCCAGGATCCGTCCCAAAAGGATATCGCGGCAACATGCCTGTCCGAGAGGTTATGTCGACTAAAGCAGCTTGACGAGGCCACAAGTCTTCTCGATCAGATCCAGGACACAGCTGAAAAGGCCACAGGGTTGTTGGAACTCGCCGTGGGACACGCGGCGAACGGAGACATGGAGAAGACACGGGCATTTCTTAACCAGTCGACGGCGCTTGCTCCGTTGGCGGGCAATCCAAATAAAGTGGCTGTGGCTATGAAGCGAATCGTCGAGGCGTTCGTCAATTCCGGTCATTTCGATCACGGTCAAGAGTTTGCCGGGGAACAGAACGACCTCGAGACGCGTTCCGTGTGTCATCAAGCGATCGCCATTGCCCAATGTAAACAGGGGCGCAAGGTGATCGCGCAGCAGGCGATTCTCGAGAGCAGAAAGGCCGCCGTTAGCATCTCTTATGCCTACCGGCGTTCAGTCCGACTTCAAGAGCTGGCGGTGGCCTTGTTGGGTGTCGATGCGAAAGAAGAGGCAATCGCCACCTTGAAACTGGCGCACGAAACCGGATGCAATGTCAGATCGGCAGGAGGTACCGATGTCTGGAATCTGATTGAAGTCGCCAAGCTGCAAGCAACCATTGGTGATTCCGAAAGTGTCGCTGCGACCTTTGAGGATGCGTTCACAGCTGCCAGAAAGTATCCGGACGATACATACAGCGGCTCTTTGGTCGCAAAAGTGATTCAAGCCCAGGCCCAGTTCGGGAACTCCACGCATGCGATACAGATCGCTCATGAAGAAAAGTCCTCAGAGGCCCGAGCCGGGCTGCTTGTTGCCGCAGCAGGGGGGCTTCTGGCACACTCGTCCCCGCCGCCGCCTGAGGAAAACAACTGTGGTAATAAGTGACTGATCCTGATGGGCGTCGATTAGACCGCTTGGGGGCCTCTCGGTGTGCCTTGCATAGGAGAGGCCCCCAAACGAGACCTGCCCCCTTTTCTCTTCCCGCTTTGCATGCCATGAATAAAGATGAAATGCGCAAGATTCTGTCAGAGCAATTGGCGAAGTATCGCACCTGGAGCTACTCGCAGCTTGCGGAGCGTGTTGAGCTAGATCGTTATGCACACGATTGTTTGGAACACGTTGAGGGCAG
>QWOR01000289.1 GCA_003669575.1 Planctomycetota bacterium
ACTGGTGATCACTGAAAAGAATGGTTGATGGAGAATCGATATAGTCCGGGAGATGAGATTCTTCATGCCCCTTGTTTGAGGCCGATGCGATGCCACTGCCGACGACGGATGAAACCTCTGTGCTGTTCACCAATGGAACGCTGGTGCTGTCCGACAGGTTGATTGAGAATGGCGAACTGGTTGTCGAAGACGGAATGATCCGGTCAGTCGGAGCGAAGCGAAAACGGGCGAAGTTCACGGGACGGGTGATTGACCTGAAGGGAAGCTATCTCGCCCCGGGATTCATCGACATTCATGTGCATGGCGGCGGCGGGGCCGACTACATGGATGGGACGGCAGACGCGGTGCGGGTGGCCAATCGCTGCCATGCCCGGCATGGGACGACGACAATCTTCCCAACGACGACCACGGGTTCGCGGGAACAGATCGCAGGCATGATCGCTGCCTGTGGCGAGGTCTACCGGACATGGACTCCATCTGAGGGGGCCCGGATCGGAGGCGTTCACTTTTATGGTCCTTACTTCGCCGAAGACAAAGTCGGCTGCCACGCGAAGAGTGGGAGACGCGATCCGACCGCGAACGAGTACAAGGAGCACTTCGCATCGGGGTTGATCCGAGTAGCGACCTGCGCGGCGGAGCTGCCAGGGGCGATTGAGTTCTACAAGTTCGCCAGCAAGCAGGGGTGTCTGGTCACGTGTGGTCATTCCAATTCCACGTGGGGCGAGATGGCAGCTGCGTTTAAAGCGGGGATGCGGCACGTCGACCATTTCTGGTGTGCGATGAGTTCGGTGGCATCTCTGCGGGCCCGGTGCGGAACACCGATGCAGGCGAGTATGGAGCAGTTCGTCCTGGCCCACCCGGAGATGAGTACCGAGGTCATCGCGGACGGGCACCATCTGTCGCTCGAGCTGTTGCGGTTCGCATTCCAGATGAAGGGGCCGGAGCGATTGTGTCTGGTCACTGATTCGATGCGGGCCGTGGATTGTCCTCCGGGCGAATATCGGTTTGGTCCACTGGAGAATGGACCGCAGATCGCCAGCGACGGGAAGGTTGGCCGTACTCTCGACGGAAGCGCTCTCGCGAGCGCGGTCGTCGGCATGGATCACATGCTGCGCACGATGCACACTGCGACGAAAGCCCCCCTGCCCCAGCTGGTCCGTATGGCGACACTGACTCCCGCCGAGCGAACTGGGATTGATTCCACGTGTGGGAGCCTAGCGGTGGGCAAGCAGGCGGACCTGGTGGTGCTCAGCCCGACGCTCATCGCGAAGAAGACATTCATCGCAGGTGAGCAAGTGCATGGACCGATCTAAGGCCACGGGGACGTGGGCTTTCGGCCCGCGTGGTCGATTCGAGAAACGGCGTTCGAATGAAGACGTGTCGCCATCTGGAGATGCCCGCATGCGTTCAATGATTGGCCTGTTGACTATCCTGTTCACAGTTTGTCTGAGTGTTCGAGCGTACGCGGATGGTCCACTCGAATCACAAGCTCCTCCGATGTTGTCGGGAGCGTGGGTGCCCGCCGATTCCCGGTCGATCGATTTCGCTAGTCTGCCACGGATTGCTTCCGAGCACGTGATCGTCAGCGATGTCAGGCCAATCGGCGGCGACGCGACCAAGGTCAATAAGACCCAGGGCGGTGTGAACCAGCACAACTACCTGATCTTCTACCAGAACCTGTTCTGGATCATGTGGAGCGATGGGCCGGGAGTTGAAGACCGCGTCGGGCAGCGGGTGAAGTACGCGACCAGCCGCGACGGACTGGAGTGGTCGGCGCCGGAATACCTCACCCCTGAGCCGCCGGGATCGGGAGTGGGAACTGAGTTCTATGGGACGCGTTCGGAGAAGGGCTTTCGGTGGATCGCGAGAGGATTCTGGAAACGAGGCGACGAGCTGTACGCGCTGGCATCGCTTGATGAGGCTGCGGGATTCTTCGGGCCGAGTCTGGCACTGCGGGCATTCCGTCTCGATGAGAAGGCTCACACGTGGACGGACGAAGGGGTCATCGCCGACGACTGCATCAACAACTTTCCGCCGGAGCAGTTGCCCAACGGCCAGTGGATGATGTCGCGGCGGGCACATGACTATAAAAAGACGGGGGTTCACTTCCTGGTCGGGGGGACGGAGTCAATTCGCACGTGGGAGTCGTTTCCGGTCCTTGGTTCGAACAGTGAGCTGACCGCTGAGGAGCCGCTGTGGTGGGTCCTTCCGGATCACCGCCTGCTCGCGATCTTTCGAGACAATCGACGCAGCGGGTTCGTGTATCGTTCGTTCTCGTCAGACAACGGGCGGACGTGGAGTACGCCGGAGCAGACCAACTTCCCCGACGCCACGTCAAAGCTGCATGGGTTCAGGTTGCGCGATGGGCGATATGTGCTGGTGTCGAACGCCAATCCGAAAAAGCGTGACCCGCTGACGATCGCGCTCAGTTCAGACGGGGTCACGTTCACACAGTTGGGCTATCTCGTGGGCGAGCGTCACGTGGACTACCCACATGTCATGGAGCATGAGGGGTGTCTGTATGTGGCGTTCGCGGGGGGCAAGCAGACGGTCGAGGTGCTCCGTGTGCAGATCGAAGAGATGACGAAGATTCTCGATCAAGCCCAGCCACTCGTGCGTTGAGGCGTGTTTGCCCAGATCCTGACCGTGACCGCTGAGTCTTTTATGACAGACATATCGAATTCCTACATCTTCGCTGATCTCCCTTCGCGTTTACCCAACGAGGTGATCTCCACACTGATCGAGGCGACAAACTTACGGATCGAACGCATTGTCTCACATGGCCACTCTTCGCCAGCGGGATTCTGGTACGACCAGGAACAGCAGGAGTGGGTCATGCTTCTCACAGGGCAAGCGAAGCTGCGACTCGAGGATCAACTGATCGAGATGAAAGCCGGGGATTATTTGAACATCCCGGCCCACATGAAGCACCGGGTGGAATGGACAACGCCCGACGAACCGACGGTCTGGCTGGCGGTGCATTACGGGTAGGCACGAACTCTGCTGATGCAGGGCAATTCTAACCCGCTGAGGTCGTCAGCAAATCAGCGATTGGAGTCCCGCCGCGATCGGTTAGGGGGATCGGGCGACCCACATTGGACATGTTTTCTTTTTTGGGGTCGACCCCGAGGGCGGTCGTGATCGTGGCCAGCAGGTCGGGAACGGTCACGGGCTTGTCGGCGACTTTCTCACCACCTTCGTCGGTCTTACCGTACACCTGGCCGCCTCGGATGCCGCCCCCC
The DNA here is from genome assembly GCA_003669575.1 of Planctomycetota bacterium. Classification (GTDB taxonomy): domain Bacteria; phylum Planctomycetota; class Planctomycetia; order Planctomycetales; family Planctomycetaceae; genus TH-plancto1. Next base: position 3,243 of record QWOR01000289.1, read on the forward strand.
CCAAGGACGGTCGTCCACGCGTTCGGGAAGTGGTCGCGGCCTCCTTGCTGGTTAATCACAGCTGTGCGACCGAATTCGCCCATCCAGACGACAAGGGTGGTATCGAGGAGGCCCCGGTCTTGGAGGTCCTGCATCAGCGTCCCCCACGCGGGATCGAGAACACCGGAGAGAGCTTTCACCCCCTCGAAGTTCTGTTGATGAGTATCCCAGCCGATGCCCATGCCGCCCATGGCATCACTGAGTGCGACCTCTACGAATGACACACCTCGCTCGACCAGTCGCCGCGCGAGCAGACATCCCTGGCCGAAGCGGTTCTTGCCATAGGCTTCGCGCAAGGGCGCGGGTTCCTCGTCCAGGTTGAAGGCCCCGACGGCCTCTGACCGCATCATCCGTACTGCTTGCGAGTAGGCCGATTGATGACTGTCGGCCGAGATGCCAGGCCGCTGGCGGCGGAACTCGTCCTCCATCGAGGCCAGTAGATCGAGCCGCGTATCGGACTGAGGCTGGCTGACCTCAGTTGTGGTGCGAATGTTGCGGACTTCGAGTGGCGGGCCGTAAGGAAACTCCATCGCTGGCTGGTCGCCGTTCGCTCGCGGCCGACGCGGTGGCTCAGCCCCCACAACAAGCGGAGCGAACTTCGGCCCCAGGAACCCGGCACCGTACGCCGCAGGGCTGAGCAATCGGTTCGGCATCACGCTCACAAAGTTCGGAAGTTCGGAGGTCTCGCTGCCGAGTTCGTGGCTGATGAGCGAGCCGAGCGTGGGATACCGCACCGGGCCCTGCGGGAGGTAACCGGTCCGCAGGTGATAGGTCGCCCGCCCGTGGTCTCCCTCCTTGGTCTGCATGGAACGAATGAGGGCGAGGTGGTTCATCTGCTTCGCGAGATTCGGCAGATGTTCGGAGATCTGAATCCCCGGGACATTGGTGTCGATCGGCTTGAACTCGCCGCCATTCTTGTGGCCAGGCTTGGGGTCGAAGGTATCAATCTGCGAAGGTCCACCCGGCATCCAGAGCAGGATGCACGACCGATGCCGCTTCGAGTTGCCAACCACTTCTTCCGCCAGGGCGGGGAACCAACCACTCAGAGACAGGCTGGACACGCTCAGCGCCCCCGCCCCACGTGCTAGCATCCGCATCCAATCACGCCGGGACAGATCGTTCATCGACATGGGCCACTCTCCAAATCGAACCAGCAGCGATACCGCGTTCACCGAGCAGGATACGCCTGCTGACCCGGAAGTGCGAAGTGAAAATGCCCGGTATCCCAAAATCGCCACCGCCGTCCGCTCACTGAAGGCGGGATAAGAATCGCCTGTGACAGATGCGTTTGTGTGGTCGACCAGTCGTCAGAAGATTCGTATTACGCCACGGTTGTTGCACTGTAGCGACATCCTTGACTCACGCTCCGGCACTCAGAGAGAATCAACCAATCAGCGACAATCGATATGTTTGCGAGTCGCTCAGGAGCCATCGAGTATGTCCATGCGATTGCAGTCACTGATCATTGCACTCGCGGGAATTGTGGTCTCTGACGCGGTCGCTGATACTCCGCCGAACTATCAACGGGAAATTCGGCCGATCCTTTCAGAGTATTGTTTTCAGTGCCATGGTTTTGATGAGAAGAGCCGGCAGGGAAAGTTACGGCTCGACCAGTATGAGGGTGCGACACAGCCCGCGGAGTCTGGAACTGTGGCGGTCGTGCCGGGTCAGGCAGACGGGAGCGAGTTGATTCGGCGGGTGACCAGTATGGATCACACTCTGCGTATGCCGCCCCCGGAGACGGATAAGAAACTATCACCCGCCCAGATCGAGAAGTTGCGACAATGGATCGACGCGGGAGCGGAGTACACCAGGCACTGGGCATTTGAGATGCCGGCAAAGCTGCCACCTCCCGAGGTTCGGCGAGCGAATTGGCCGCGAAATCTGATCGACCGGTATGTACTCAGTCGGTTGGAATCGGAGGGGTATGCCCCCACGGCAGAGGCGTCGCCGGATCGGATACTCCGGCGGGTGTCACTGGATTTGATCGGGAGGCCACCGACGCCCGAGGAACTCGATCATTTTCTCAAAGCACGCGAGACCGATCCCGAGGCAGCTTATCAGGCCGAGGTGGACCGGCTGCTGAACTCCCCGCACTTTGGCGAGCGGATGGCGATCGACTGGTTGGATGCCGCGCGGTACGCCGACACGAACGGGTATTTCGGCGACCTGCCTCGTATGGCGTGGCCGTGGCGAGACTGGGTGATCCGGGCATTCAATCAGAACTTGCCCTATGACCAGTTCACCATTCAACAGCTGGCCGGGGACCTGCTGCCAAACGCGACGCTCGATCAGCGAATCGCCACCGGGTTCCATCGAAACTCGATGGCCAACAACGAGACCGGGATTATTGACGAAGAGTACCGCGTTGAGGCGGTTGCCGATCGCGTGGACACCACAGCTGCGGTGTGGCTGGGACTGACGGTCGGATGTGCGCAGTGTCACGACCACAAGTACGATCCGATCTCTCAGAAGGAGTACTACCAGCTATTCGCCTACTTCAACAGCTCGGTCGAGCCGGGTCTGGCGTCCGCGGAGAGCCCTCCTCCGACGCTCGAGGTGCCGACCGCTGAGCAGACAGCTGCACTTCAAGAGAGCGGAGTCCGTCGAGGAGCCGCAGAGCAGGCCTACCTGGCCCAGGCCGCGACTCTGGATGCCGATGTCGCGGCCTGGGAGTCAGCGGCCCCCGGCGAGCTGGCAGTGCTTCCACCGGATGCCCTGCTGAGGTGCAGCTTCGATCCCATCGCGAGTCCCGCAGAAGCAGTCGGAACCACGCTGCAGACGGTCCGTGGCATTCGCGGGAACGCCGGGAGCTTCGACGCGACGCAACATGTGGAGATCGCCCAGGAGTTCGACGTGAATGGTCCGTGGACGATCTCAGTCTGGGTGAACCCGACCAACTCGTTGTGCGGGATCTGGTCGCGGATTGAGCCCGCCGGGCGACGGCGAGGCATCGAGCTGGTCTGGCAGAAGGGCCGGCTCCAGCTCAACCTGGTTCATGAATGGGGAACCAATGAGATCACCGCCATCACCCAAACCCCTCTGGCATCAAACAAGTGGCATCAGATTCTGGTCAGCTACGATGGGTCGAAGAAAGCGACGGGATTACGAGTCCTGCTCGATGGCCAGAACTCACCCCTCCACGTTCATCACGACACGCTGACGGGGACGTTGCAATGTCATGAGCCGCTGCGAGTCGGACGCCGTGACAATGGGCTCGGGTTCTATGGACTGCTCGATGAGTTCCAGATCATCCCGCGAGCAGTCACGGCGGAGGAAGCCGCAGGCTGGGCTGACAGCGAACAGCTGCGAGGAGTGCTTGATCGACCGGTCGCTGATCGTTCGGCGTCTGAACAACATCTGCTGAAAGAGTATTACATTCGGCATCGTGCCACGCCCGATCTGCGAAAGCTCTATGACGACTGGCAACAGGCTCGTGAGGCAGAGACACGAGCGAAGGTTGCGATCCCGACCACGCTGGTCATGCAGGACCTGCCTGAACCGCGTGCCACGCATGTTCTGGTGCGAGGTCAGTACAACCAGCCGGGAGAGGTGGTTCAAGCGGGTGTGCCGGCGATATTTCCCCCGGCGTCAGGTGAGAGCCCACCGAATCGACTCACACTGGCCCGCTGGCTGGTCTCGCCCGATCATCCATTGACCTCTCGGGTGGCGGTGAATCGCTTCTGGCAGGTCTGCTTCGGAGATGGTCTGGTGAAGACTCCGAACGACTTCGGAGCACAGGGGGAACTGCCGACGCATCCGGAGTTAATGGACGCCCTGGCGGTGTGGTTCGTGGAAAGTGGCTGGGATACCAAGGCCCTGCTCCGCTTGATCGTGACGAGTGCGACTTACCGGCAGTCGTCGGCCCCCTCCCCGGAGCTGCTGGAGGCTGATCCGGAGAATCGATGGCTGGGACGTGGTCCCCGATTTCGATTGCCAGCAGAACTGGTCCGCGACCAGGCACTCTCAATTGCCCGGCTGTTGACGGAGCGGATCGGAGGTCCGAGTGTCAAACCCTATCAGCCCGCCGGGCTGTGGGAGGAAGTCTCGTACAACGAAGAGTTCACCTATACCGAAGACACAGGCGAAGGTCTCTGGCGGCGCAGCTTGTACACATATTGGAAGCGACAGGTCCCGCCCCCGTCGATGTTGTTGTTTGATGCGACGACGCGAGAGAAGTGCCTGATCCGGCGATCGCGTACGAACACGCCCCTGCAGGCTCTCGTCATGCTCAACGACACGACCTATGTCGAGGCGGCCCGTGCGCTGGCGACACAGACACTCACTGCTCCCGGTGATGACGAGATGCGACTGCGGGCGATGTTTCGTCGGGCCGTTTCACGTTTCCCGGAACCCGATGAGCTCCGAGTCTTGAGCAATCTCCTCCAGCAACAAAGGGAGGCTTTTGCGAAGGATCCGGCGGCAGCCACTCCACTCCTGCATACTGGAGCCACTCCCACCAACCCGGAAATCGAAGCGGGAGAACTGGCGGCGTGGACATTGGTCGCTCAGACGATTCTCAATCTGGATGAGGTCATCACACGCCGATGAATCGCAGACAGTGGCTAAAACGTTCAGGGACTCAAATCGGCGGGATCGCGCTGGCGAGCCTGCTGCGCGGAGAGACTTGGGCTCAGACACATTTCGCTCCCCGGGCGAAACGGGTGATCTCGCTGTTCATGCATGGCGGGCCGTCACAGCTGGATCTGTTCGATTACAAGCCGGGGCTGCGGGCGCTGCATGGCCAGGAACTCCCTGCCTCCGTCCGTGGGACTCAACGGTTGACCGGGATGACGAGCGGCCAGGCCTCATTCCCCGTGACCGCATCTTTGTTCGGATTCCAGCAACACGGGAACAACGGCACGTGGGTCAGTGAGCTGCTGCCGCATACGGCTTCCATGGTCGATGAAATGTGCATTGTGCGATCACTCCACACGGAGGCGATCAACCATGACCCGGCGGTGACCTTACTACAGACTGGGCACCAGCAACCCGGTCGGCCGAGTTTTGGAGCCTGGGCCAGTTATGGGTTGGGGAGCGAGAACGACAATCTGCCGACCTTTGTGGTCCTGTTATCTCGTGGGAGTGCGGCCCGGCCGGCGGACCCGCTCTACGCACGGCTGTGGGGATCGGGATTCCTGCCCTCGAATCACCAGGGAGTGGCGATGCGCAGCGGCGGCGAGCCCGTGCTGTATCTGTCGAACCCACCGGGGGTGACAGCGGGTATGCGGCGGGACCAGCTTGATGCGCTGGCCCAAATCAATCAAACAGCTCAGCGAGAAGTTCGCGATCCCGAAATCGATACGCGCATTGCCCAGTACGAGATGGCCTTCCGGATGCAGTCGTCAGTGCCAGCACTCACCGACCTGAACGGGGAGACCGAGGCAACGTGGGAGGCATACGGGCCGACCGCGAAACGGCCGGGGTCGTTCGCGGCGAATTGCCTGCTGGCACGCCGGATGGCGGAAAGCGGCGTGCGATTCATCCAGCTGTACCATCGAGGCTGGGACCAGCATTACAACCTCCCCAGCGATATTCGCCTGCAATGCGGAGATGTCGACCGGCCTTGTGCGGCCCTGTTGCGCGACCTCAAACAGCGAGGTCTGCTGGATGAGACGCTGGTCATCTGGGGTGGGGAGTTTGGTCGAACGCCCTATTCACAAGGAAAGCTGGAGCCGACGAACTACGGCCGCGATCATCACGGGCGATGTTTCACGATCTGGATGGCTGGCGGTGGCGTGAAACCGGGAATCGTGTACGGGGAGACTGACGATTTCTCGTACAACATCACACGCGATGCGGTCCATGTCCACGACCTGAATGCCACACTGCTCTCGCTGATGGGGATCGACCACAAACGACTGACTTACAGGTTTCAGGGACGTGATTACCGGCTGACTGATGTGGCTGGTGAAGTCGTCACAAGCATTAAAAATGGTATGTAAGAACGCTTATCGCAGACTGAAAACGCCACCACATCAGGCATGTGCCAACAAATATAGCAACCCCATACGTGCATCTTGATTCTCCAATTGAGAAATTTTCGTTAGGCCCGCATTTGCCAGTTGCGCTCAGCCACCTGCATGCCTACAATCCGTGCAGCGAGCGTGCGGAAAGAACTGAGGCAACGGCGAATCGTGAACACATCGGAAAGTGACGCCCCGTTGAGCGAGGGGATGATTGGGCGCGGATCGGCCATGCGGGACGTTTACCGCATGACGCGCAAGGTGTCGGACAGCACCGCGACCGTCCTGCTTCTGGGCGAGACAGGAACTGGTAAAGAGCTGATCGCCAAGTCGATCCACCAGCTCAGCCGTCGGGCCACCGGCCCCTTTATCCGCGTGAACTGCGGAGCATTGAGCGAAAGCCTGCTCGAAAGTGAGCTGTTCGGTCACGTCAAAGGGGCCTTCACCAGTGCTCACGAGAACCGCACGGGCCGATTTGAAGCGGCCCACGGCGGGACGATCTTTCTCGATGAGATCAACTCCATCAGCTACACACTGCAGGTCAAGCTGTTGCGAGTCCTGCAGGAACACGAGTTCGAGCGAGTCGGCGACACGAAGACGATCTCGGTCGACTGCCGCATCGTCGCAGCGACGAATCGCGACCTGAACGAGATGGTCGACCGCGGGCAGTTCCGCGAAGACCTGTATTATCGCCTGAATGTACTGCCGATCTACCTGCCGCCGCTCCGTGACCGCGTCGAGGACATCCCCGCTCTGGCGGAACATTTCGCCAAACGGTTCGCCCCCGACATGCGTCGTCCTCCGCTAAACATTACCCCCGAGGCCCTGGACTGTCTCAAGAACTACAGCTGGCCGGGCAACGTCCGCGAGCTGGAAAACTACATCGAGCGGGCAACCGTGCTGGCCCCGACTCCCGATCTGACTCCCGATCTGCTTCCCGCACATCTCCGGGGAGAAGCTCCTGTTCGGCTGGGACGGGCACAACGAAACAGCATTGAGGCCCTGTGCACGGAGCTGGTGAGTCAGGGACTGTCACGAGTCCAGGAAGAAGGCCAGGCCCACGAACAGGTGATGGGGCTGGTCGAAAAGGAACTCATTCTGCAGGTGCTGCGTTCGTTCCAGGGAACCCAGACCAAGGCCGCCAGTCGCCTGGGGATTAACCGCAACACCCTGCACAAGAAGATTGACGACTATGGTCTGCATGGTGAGGCTCGCTGACCCCCAGAAATTGCGGGAAAACACCTGTAAACCCGTCCACCAAACGCTATATCTAGTACTGTAAAGACGAAGTTAAACCCTCATTCGCACTAAATAAAGCCGCCTGTTGCATCGGCGATTATTGCCGATATCTTCTTATCTATCGCAAACTTGTGTCCAACGCGTTGAACGCGGAAGACCAAGTGGCAACGGGATTGCGGATCATTTGCAGTCTCAGACGACACACGGCCCGAAGGATCGGGTTCGGGAGATATTCATGGATTGGCTTCCCTCTCCAGTTGTCGCCAAATCGGCACGAGCAGCGCTCTTCCGCTCGTGTCTGGCCCCTCCCTGGACGTTGAAAACTGCACACGGTCTTTCCGCCGTGGTTCAGTGACGTCACTGGACGAACTTGGCCATCGAGTTCGTCACCGCCAGTTGTCCGAAACCGTTGCCTCGCTGAGTCCGGCCAGTTGTCCGGAATCCAAATCCTCCCCACAAGGATGTGTTCATGAAGTCACAAAAGCCCGTCATTGGCATCAACACCGATTTTCGCCCGTCGACGAAGAAGGACTCCTACCCCTTCTCATGGATCCATGCCGGATACT